>NZ_JASHLT010000130.1:0-435 GCF_030056615.1 Streptomyces sp. HNM0645
GAAGAGGTGCGTCTCCTGGGAGACCACCCCCACGGTCCGGGACAGGGTGTCGAAGCCGAGGTCGCGGACGTCGACGCCGTCGAGGGTCACCCGGCCCGCGCTGACGTCGTAGAGGCGGGGTACCAGGTGTCCGAGCGTGCTCTTGCCCGAGCCCGTCGCGCCCACCACTCCAAGGGACGTCCCGGCCGGTACGCGGAGGTCGATGTCCTGCAGAGTCGGCTCGTTGCTCGGGTCGTAGGCGAAGTCGACTCCCTCGAACCGCACTTCGCCTCGCGGTCGGGCCAACTGGACCGGGTGTTTCCTCTCGGTGACGGTCGTCGGAAGGTCCAGGTACTCGAAGACCCGCGTGAAGAGCGCCAGAGATGCCTGGATGCTCACACCGATCGACAGCAGTTTCACCACGGGACGGAACAGCCCCTGCTGCAACGTCACGAA
>NZ_JASHLT010000131.1:0-409 GCF_030056615.1 Streptomyces sp. HNM0645
ATGACTCCTGAGGAGCGGGATCTGGTCATGGGCCTGGTGCTCGTACCGGGTAAAGGCCGGACGCGCACGCTGGACGAGGTGCTCGCCCACTTCGGCGAGTCCGACGGTGGGGTCCTGGCGCTCCGGCTGCTCCGGGACGCCGTGGACCGCCGGGACGCCGACGACGTCGCGATGGCGTTGATCGTCAAGGCTGCCGCCGGCGCCTCGGGCGAGGAGTTCCTGGAGCCGTTGATCGAGCTGTCCCGTGCCGACTGGCACACTCGCCACGAGGACGTCGTGCGCATGCTGGGCAAGCTCCGTTCGCCCAGGACGGTGCCGGCGCTGCGCGAGGCGGCTCGCTGGATTCCCGAGTACCTGGACTGGGACGAGAACCGGGCGCTCGCGGTGAAGGCGATCTGGGCGCTCGGCG
>NZ_JASHLT010000132.1:0-364 GCF_030056615.1 Streptomyces sp. HNM0645
GCCAGCGCAGGAGGTCGTGAACGGTCTGGTCGGTGCCGTCCTCGCGCCAGGCGGCGAAGTAGTAGTACGTCGCGCTCTTCGGCGGCAGATCGTGCGGCAGGTACTGCCACTGACAGCCGGTGCGGTTCTGGTAGAGGATCGCGTTGACGATCTCCCGCATCGCGTATCTACCCTGGTGACCGGTGGCCGAGGGGTGCTCGGCCTTCCAGGCACTGATCACGGGCTCGACCAACTGCCACTGTTCGTCGGTGAGATCACTCGGGTACGGCTTGCGGTCACTCATCCGGCCACCCAAGCGAACCCCGAACGCCTGACCGGCAGACATGCTCCAACGTCACCCCATCGAGCGACACCAAACCCGGCA
>NZ_JASHLT010000133.1:0-357 GCF_030056615.1 Streptomyces sp. HNM0645
GCGACCTCGGACTACTGGAAGCCCTTCTACTATCTGCTGGCCGACGAGTTGAACGTGATCCTGGTCAACGCGCGGCAGGTCAAGAACCTGCCCGGCCGCAAGACCGACGTCTCGGACGCGGCCTGGCTGGCCCAGCTCGGCGCCCACGGCCTGGTCCGTGCCGCGTTCGTCCCGCCGCAGCCGGTGCGCGAGCTGCGGGATCTGACCCGTGCCCGGCCCCAGATGACCCGCGAGCGCGGCCAGATCGTGCGGCGCCTGGAGAAGCTGCTGGAGGACACCGGGATCAAGCTCTCCGCGGTTGCCGCCGACATCATGGGCGTCTCCGGCCGGGCCATGCTCGAAGCCCTCATCGCCGGG
>NZ_JASHLT010000134.1:0-339 GCF_030056615.1 Streptomyces sp. HNM0645
CAAGTGCGGCACGATCTACGAGGGCCGCAAGGGCGGCGTCGGCCGGCCCGTGATGGGCGCGCACGCCTACGGTTTCAACTCCGAGACCACCGGCGTCTCCGTCCTGGGCACCTACACCGACACCGCACCCTCGCAGGCCGCCATGGTCTCCGTCGCACGGATCGCCGCGTGGAAGCTCGGCCAGTACGGCGTGGACCCGGCCGGCACCACCACGCTCACCGCCGGCGCCGACGGCCGCAACTACACCGGAAAGACCTGGGCAAGCGGCGCCCAGCTGACCTTCCCCACCATCCACGGTCACCGCGACGGCTACAACACCCAGTGCCCCGGCAACGCCCT
>NZ_JASHLT010000135.1:0-314 GCF_030056615.1 Streptomyces sp. HNM0645
TCCGGGACCGGTCCGTCATCCAGGGGCGCCGTCCCTTGTCCGAGGAACGGCGCCTCTACCTTCAGCTCATGCAGCATGGTGTGAGCAACGCGGAGGCATGCCGGGTCGTCGGCATCAACCCGAAGACCGGCAGGCGGTGGCGCAACGGCCGTGCCCCGTCCGGTGGGCATGTCGGGGCGCCACCGATCACCACGGTGGCGCCCCCGCCCGGCCCTTCCCGCTACCTGCGTGAGTCCGACCGCATTCACATCGCTGACCGGCTGCGAGAGAAGGCCACGGTCCGGGCGATTGCGGCCGAGCTGGGCCGCAGCCCC
>NZ_JASHLT010000014.1:0-269266 GCF_030056615.1 Streptomyces sp. HNM0645
GACGCTCCGGCAGGGACACTCATACACAGCGGCCGTTCCTCGATGCTTCGTTGCTCGACACCTCGAAGCGTGAAGAACGGCCGCCTCCGCTGTCCCGGAAAGAACCGCAGATCAGCAGGTCGGGTGACCCGCGCGGTTAAACGCCAAGCTTAGGGCCACCGCGCTGCCGCAGATCCGCACCGGACATCGACGTCTGGGCAGCCATTGACGCCGCCTCCACCAAGCCGTTTGGCTTCATGCGCTTCACGCCCGGGCCGGGCGTCGGAGGCCACTGCCTTCCGATGGATCCTTCGTATCTGTCCTGGCGCGTACAGCGGTCCCTGGGCCGCAACTTCCGCTTCGTCGAGCTGGCCAACGACGTCAACTCCCACATGCCCGACTATGTGGTCCGGCGTCTCGTCGACGGACTCAACCGGCGGAAGAAGTCCGTGAACGGCTCCCGGATCCTGCTGCTCGGCCTCGCGTACAAGGCCAATACCGGAGACGCCCGAGAGATGACGAGCGCCAGACGGCCGACAGGATCTGCGTCAGCCGCCAGGGCATGCACCCACTCGGCAAAGTCCCAGGATGTCGAGGTCAGCCGGAACGTACCAAGGTCTTCAGCCCCGGTGATACGGATCAGCAGCGACACTTCAGGTCGCGGGCGGTTGCCTGCGCGAGCCTTGACCGTCTGGTCGCAGGTCCTCATGCGTCCACCAGGCTCGTCGGCCCCCGACCGAGTTACATCGGCGGAGGCCGCGTCGAGTGTCGCTTCGACGGCGTTCCCACCCAGAAGAACCTCGGTGGCCCCGGCCCTTGCCGGCACCTCCCTCACCCTTCCTCCGAGACGGGCGGCCAGGTCAGCGGCCTTCGCCTCCCGAACTTCTCCAGGAACCAGCCCTCGACCACGGCGTCGAGATTCGCGATGCGCATGTCGGGAGCCGGGCGGCAATGCTGCGCGTTCTTCCAGCCCTTGCTCCGGGCGGTGCACGCGTAGCGAGGCGGGGCACCGGCGGACGTCTGGGTAAAGAGACGGTTGTGGCAATGGCCACACACGGCCACTTCCGTCGGGAGGTACGACCGGTTGGTCTTGCCACCCCGATACGGGGTGCCCCTGGCACGGAGCACCTCCTTCAAGGCGTTGTGCGTGGTGCGTGGTGCGGTTCCACAACGCCTCGCACAGACGCACCGGGTTTCCCGTCCGGTCGATGACGGGCTTGCCGTGGTGGACGAGGTAGCCCATGGCCGCCTCGGACAACAGCATGTTGCGCAAGCTCGTGGGGTACCAAGGCCGTCCACCGGCCGGCGTGCCGTACACAACGGCGAGGTGGTCGGTCGGCGACAGCTCGCCGAGTCGGTTCAGGCGGGCGGCTCGCTGCTCACCGACACGGTCTCGGGGTCCGCGAGGATCCGGTGGGCGACGGTCCGCAGGACCTCGGCCGCATGCGGGTGGAGCTCGACGCGTTCGACCCTGCCGTTCGGCACGGTACGGACGTACTGGAAGCCGTACGACGGCTCGCCCTTCCGGCGGCCCGCGGGGCGTATCTTCTTGGTGGCGTCGGTTGCGCCGCTGGATGGCGCGCGGCTCCATCTGCGCGCCCCAGGCCTCCATCGTGAAGCGGTTCTCGTCGTTCGGGTCGTCGAGGTTCCAGACGCCGTCGTGCCCGTAGGAGACGATGAGCTTGCCCTCGTCGCGCATCTTGTGGCCGGTGCTGAGGCAGTCGACCACGTTGCGGCCGAGCCGGTCGACGGCCGCGGCAACGAGCCCGTCGTACTTACCCCGCTCGTCACGGAGCCACGGGCCGAGCTTCGGACGGGTCATCGGGTCGGTGGTGCCGGACACCTCCCAGTCGTCCGCCCAGACGTGGGCCCGCCGATGGCAGCGGCAGCCGTCAGCACGTCCTCCCGCTGCCGCTCCGGCGAGGTCGTGGCGGCCTTGACCCGCGACAGCCGGCGTACTCCGAGCAGGCACTGTCCGCAGCCGTCATACGGCCGCTCGATCCCGTCCATGGTGGTACCGCGCATCATTCTCCCGTTTCGCAGGAGCGCAAGGAGAATTGGCGGCCACGCCCAGGACGATCTTGATCGCCTCGATCAGCCCAGGAAGCTCAACCGCACTTGACGGTTGTCTTTGTCTTTGTTGGTGTCGACCAGACAGACCGACTGCCAGGTGCCGAGCTCCAGGCTCCCGCCGACGACTGGCAGGGTGGCGTGCGGCGGCACCAGCGCGGGCAGGACGTGGTCCCGGCCGTGGCCCGGGCTGCCGTGGCGGTGCTGGTAGCGGTCGTCGGCGGGGAGCAGTACGTGCAGCGCGGACAGCAGGTCGTTGTCGCTGCCGGCGCCGGTCTCGATCAGCGCGATGCCCGCCGTGGCATGGGGAACGAACACGTTGAGCAGGCCGTCGCGGCCGTCGGCGGTCTCGGCGAGGAACTTCTCGCACGCGGCCGTCAGGTCGGTCACGGCCTCCGCCGTGCCGGTGGTGAGGTCGAGGACTCGAGTAGTGAAGGCCTGGGGCATACCCCCATCCTCCCGCCCGCGCCACAGGATCGCGCGTCCGCATGGCGGGCCACCGTCGACCGCCGGTGGAACGGGGGCTCCCGCACGCTCCATGGACCCGGGGCGCCCCCGCGGTCACCATGGCCTCATGGCTCACGAGACCGCTCGTCAGGCCCTCCGGGAACCACCCGGCTCCGAGCCGTTCCCCCGCGCGGCCGAGGTGGTGGTGATCGGAGGCGGGGTCATCGGCGCGAGCACGGCGTTCCATCTCGCCGAGGCGGGCGTCCGTGACGTCCTGCTCCTGGAGCGGGACACACCCTCTTCCGGTTCCTCCGGAAAGCCGATCGGCGGTGTGCGGGCGCAGTTCTCGGACCCGCTCAACATCCTGCTGGGGCAACGCAGTCTGCGGGCGTGGCGGGAGTTCGGCGACCGGCCGGGTGCGGACGTGGGGCTGGAGCGGGTCGGCTATCTGTTCCTGCTGCGCCGCGACGAGGACGTGGCCGCGTTCCGCGAGGCCGTCGCGGTGCAGCGGGGACTCGGCGTGGACAGCCGCCTCGTCGGTCCACGCGAGGCCCACCGGCTGTGCCCCTACGTCGACCCCGACGCGATCATCACGGCCGCCCACTCCCCCGACGACGGCTTCGCACTGCCAGGGCCGGCCGGGTGAACGACACGGTGATGCGGGCGGCGGGAGGGGAACGGGCCCAGCGGTTCGGCAGCATCGAACGGGTCACGGCGGAGCGGCACGGCACCATCCGGGTCGGCACTCCGGGCGAACTGCGCGGGACGGCAGATCTGCGCCGCGCCCGCCCGTGCCCCGAAGGACGACGGGGAGCGGCCCGTACGGCGAACGGGACGGAGCCCGGGACGGGCAGGGACCGTCCGGCCTGACGGCCCGCCGCGCCCGCCACGACCACGACGACCGCGACGACCGCGACGACCGCGACGAACCGAGGAGAGCGCAGCATGACCACCACCGCACTGCCCGGCACGGAAGCCCTGCGGGACCGGGCCGCGAGGGCGCTGCACCGCTGCGGCGCATCCGTGCCCGAGGCCGGCTCGGGGGGCCCGGCCGACGGGCTCGCCGCCCGGACGCCGCTGACCGGTGAGACGCTCTTCACCCTGCCGGTCGCTTCGGCCGAGGACACCGCCCGCGCCGTCACCGAGGCTGCGGCGGCCTTCCGGGAGTGGCGCACGGTTCCGGCCCCGCGCCGCGGAGCCGTGGTCGGACGCCTCGGTGAGCTGCTGGCCGCGCACAAGGAGGACTTGGCCGAGCTCGTCACCGTCGAGGCCGGGAAGATCCGCTCCGAGGCGCTGGGCGAAGTGCAGGAGATGATCGACGTCTGCGGGTTCGCGGTCGGCCTCTCGCGTCAGCTGTACGGGCGCACGATGGCGTCGGAGCGACCTGGCCACCGGCTGTCGGAGAGCTGGCACCCTCTGGGGGTCGTCGGGGTGATCTCCGCCTTCAACTTCCCGGTCGCGGTCTGGTCGTGGAACACAGCGATCGCGCTCGTCTGCGGCGACCCCGTGGTGTGGAAGCCCTCGGAGCTGACCCCACTCACCGCCGTGGCGTGTGATGCCCTGCTTCGCCGGGCGGCCGCGGAGACCGGTGCCCCGGACGGGATCCACCGGCTGCTGCTCGGCGGCCGTGAGTGCGGCGAGCGCCTGGTCGACGATCCGCGGGTGGCGCTGGTCAGCGCCACCGGATCGGTGCGGATGGGGCGGGAGGTGGGCCCCCGGGTTGCCGCCCGCTTCGGCCGCTGCCTGCTGGAACTCGGCGGCAACAACGGAGCGGTCGTCACCCCGGCCGCCGATCCGGACCTGGCCGTGCGCGCCGTCGTCTTCGCGGCGGCCGGCACGGCCGGACAGCGCTGCACGACCCTGAGGCGGCTGATCGTGCACGAGGACATCGCCGACGATCTCACCGGGCGAATCGTCCACGCCTACGCCCGGCTGCCGGTCGGCGATCCGTTCCGGGAGGACACCCTGGTGGGTCCGCTGATCTCGGAGCGGGCCCTGGAGGCCATGGCGAAGGCCCTCGACACGGCGCAGCGGGACGGCGGGGAGCTGCTGACCGGGGGCGACCGCCGGTTGCGGGAGCAGGCGCCGTCGGCGGCCTATGTGCGCCCGGCGGTGGTGCGGATGCCGGCGCAGACCGCCGTCGTCCGCGAGGAGACGTTCGCGCCGATCCTGTACGTCCTGACGTACCGGACGCTGGAGGAGGCGATCGAGCTGCACAACGGCGTCCCCCAGGGGCTGTCGTCATCGATCTTCACCCGGGACCAGCGGGAGGCCGAGCGGTTCCTCGCCGTGGACGGCTCCGACTGCGGGATCGCCAATGTCAACATCGGCACGTCCGGGGCGGAGATCGGGGGCGCGTTCGGCGGCGAGAAGCAGACCGGCGGGGGCCGTGAGTCGGGCTCGGACGCCTGGCGCGCGTACATGCGCCGGGCCACGAACACCGTCAACTACTCGGAGGAGCTTCCCCTGGCCCAGGGGGTCACCTTTCTCTGATCCTGCCCGACCCCGCCGACGGCCGGCCTCGCCGTGTCCCGGAGCCGCCCCTGTGGCTGCTCCGGCCGGGACGGGAAGATCCACGACTCCACCTTCGTTAGTAGAACCGTGAACAACCTTGCGACGCGAGACGTGGACGTGGTCGTCACAGGCGCCGGACAGGCCGGCCTGTCCGGCGCCTACCACCTGCGGCGCGTGGGCCTGCGCCCCGACGTCGACTTCGTGGTCCTCGACCATGCACCGGGAGCCGGCGGAGCGTGGCAGTTCCGGTGGCCGTCGCTGACGTACGGCAGGGTCCACGGCATGCACGCGCTGCCCGGCATGGAGCTGACCGGCGCCGACGAAGGCCGCCCGTCCTCCGAGGTCATCGGCGAGTACTTCACTCGTTACGAGGACGCCTTCGGGCTCCGGGTGCACCGGCCCGTCCACGTGGGCGCGGTGCGCGCGGGCGTGGGCGGCCGGCTGCTGGTCGAGACGTCGGAGGGTACGTACGCCGCACGGGCGCTGATCAATGCCACCGGCACCTGGGACCGGCCGTTCTGGCCGCGCTACCCGGGCCAGGAGACCTTCCGCGGCAGGCAGTTGCACACGGCCCAGTACCCGGGGCCCGAGGCGTTCGCCGGGAAGCGGGTGGTCGTGGTCGGCGGCGGCGCCTCGGGGACCCAGCACCTGATGGAGATCGCCGAGGTGGCGGCGGGGACCACCTGGGTGACCCGGAGGCCGCCGGTGTTCCGTGAGGGCCCGTTCGGCGAGGTGCAGGGGCGCGCGGCGGTCGCCCTGGTGGAGGAGCGGGTCCGGAAGGGCCTGCCGCCGCGGAGTGTGGTGTCGGTGACGGGCCTGCCGCTGAACGAAGCGATCCGGCGAGCCCGCCGGAAGGGCGTCCTCGACCGGCTGCCGATGTTCGACCGGATCACCCCGGAGGGAGTGGCGTGGGACGACGGTCGCGCGGTCGAGGCGGACGTCATCCTCTGGGCCACCGGGTTCCGCGCCGCGATCGACCATCTCGCCCCCCTGAAGCTGCGCGAGCCGGGTGGCGGCATCGCGGTGGAGGGCACTCGCGCGGTTCGGGACGAGCGCGTCCATCTCGTCGGCTACGGACCCTCCGCCTCGACGATCGGCGCCAACCGGGCCGGACGGGCCGCGGTCCGGGAGATCATGCGACTCCTGGACCACGGGCCCGCGGACGAGGCGGCCGGGGACCTGGCCGCCTCGTCCGGCTGAGGCGCCCCGGGGGAAGGCCGCGGCCCCCGGGGGCACCCCGGGTGGAATCCGGCGGTCACCCGGCGTCGGGCCCCGCGCTGCTGCGGGTCCTGTTGAACTCGGCGACGTTGCGGTTGTGTTCCTCGAAGTCGGCGGTGAAACGCGTGTCCCCGGGTCTGACGGTCACGAAGTACAGCCAGTCGCCCTCCGCCGGCCCGACGGCCGCCTTCATCGCCGCCTCGCCCGGGTTCCCGATCGGCGTCGGCGGCAGACCTCTCTGCGCATAGGTGTTGTACGGGCTCCGGAGTCCGGTGTCCTGACGGGTGGTGTCGAGGGTGGAGCGGTTCAGTGCGTAGTTGAGGGTGGAGTCCATCTGGAGCGGCATGTTCCGGGCAAGCCGGTTGTGCACGACGCGCGCCACCCTTGCCATGTCCTCGGCACTGTCCGCCTCCGCCTGGACAATGCTGGCGATGATCACTGTCTGGTGGAGCGTCATACCGTGGCGTCGCGCCGCGTCGGTAAGGGACGAGGTGCCGAGGCGATGGCCCGCCGTGTTGACCATGAAGCTGAGCAGACTGCCCGGGGACGACTCGGGGCCGACGGGATAGGTCGCCGGGAAGAGATAGCCCTCGGGATTGCCGCGGGCGGCCGCTGGCAGCCTCAGCCGCGGGCCTGCGGCGGTCGCCGTCCGGCGGGTGGTGCCGGCCCGGACACCAAGTGCCTTGTCGACGGCGGCGTAGACCTGGGAGGAGCGCCATCCCTCAGGGATGAGCAGGGTCTTCGGCCGCGCCTGGGGCGCGGTGGGCTTCTTCTTCGACTGGGGCAGCAGCGTCAGGACGGCGGCCGTCACCGCGCCGATGAGGCCGACCGCACCCGTGAACAGCAGGAGTCGGCCGCGGCGCGTCAGACGGAGCCTGCGCCGACGGCGCCGGGCCTTCGGGAACTCCCTCTTCATACGGGCACGCTAACCCGGCGAAAAGCTCACATAACGGAACCCGCGCCGTCAGTCTTCCGGCGAACCGGCCCCAGCGGCAACGGACGCCAGGGACCCGGCGCACGCCCGGCCACAGGACGCGGCTCGGCCGCCCGCTCCGTGCGCCGCGGTCGACGGGGAAGAACGACGGGACGCTCAGGACACAACCGGCGCCAACCGGGCGTCCCCGCGCACCAGGGCGGCATAGCGCCCGTTCCGCTCGACCAGTTCCTCGTGCGTCCCGCGCTCGGCGATCCGTCCGCCGTCGAGGACGACGATCTGGTCGGCGTCCCGCACGGTGGAGAGCCGGTGGGCGATGGTGATCGTCGTGCGCCCGGCGGAGAGTGCGTCGATCGCCTGCTGAACGGCGTGCTCGGTGCGGGTGTCGAGCGCGCTCGTGGCCTCGTCCAGGATGAGCACCGGCGGATCGCGCAGGATCGTCCGGGCGATGGCGAGCCGCTGCTTCTCGCCGCCGGAGAACCGGTAACCGCGCTCGCCCACGAGCGTGTCGTAGCCGTCGGGCAGCGAGGCGATGTGGTCGTGGATCTGCGCCGCCCGCGCCGCCGCCTCGATCTCGGCGTCGGTGGCGTCCGGCTTGGCGAAGCGCAGGTTGTCCGCGACCGACGCATGAAAGAGGTAGGTCTCCTGGGAGACGACTCCCACGGCCCGGGCGAGGGTGTCGAAATCGAGGTCGCGGACGTCGACTCCGTCCAGGGTGACCCTGCCTTCCGTGACGTCGTAGAGCCGGGGCACCAGATAGCTGAGCGTGGACTTGCCGGACCCGGTGGGCCCGACCACGGCGAGGCTCCCGCCGGCCGGCACGGTGATCCCGATACCGTCGAGAGTCGGCCCGCTCCTGGCGTCGTAACGGAAGCCGACCTTCTCGAACCGCACTTCCCCGGCGATCTCGGCCAGCCGGACCGGATCCTCCGGCTCGGTGATGTCCACCCGCAGGTCCAGGTACTCGAAGATCCGCTGGAACAGGGCGAGCGACGTCTGGATCTGGACACCCGTGGACAGCAGGCTCACGGCCGGACGGAACAGCCCTTGCTGCAGCGAGACGAAGGCGACCAGGGTGCCGATCGAGATCGTGGACCCGCCGGACTGCAGCGCGAGTCCCGCCGACCAGTACAGGAAGGCGGGCATCGCGGCCATGACGATGCCGATGACGGCCATCCGCCAGCGGCCGGCCATGCTGGAACGGACCTCGAGACCGACGAGGCGCTCGGACTCGTCGGCGAACGACCGGGTGAGCGAGTCCGCCCGGCCCATCGTGCGGCCGAGGAGGATACCGCTGACCGACAGCGACTCGGTGACCGTCGCGGCCATGGCCGCCATCTGCTTCTGCCGCTGGGTGGTGATGGCCTTGCGCTCACGCCCGACCCGGCGGCTGATCCAGACGAAGACCGGCAGCAGGACCAGGGAGACGACCGTGAGCCGCCAGTCGAGCGCGAGCATGGCGACGACCGTGGCGACGACGGCGGTCAGATTGGAGACCAGGGAGGTCGCCGTGGAGGTGACGGTCGCCTGCATGCCCCCGATGTCGTTGGCGATGCGGGACTGGACCTCACCGGTCCGCGTCCGGGTGAAGAACGCGAGCGGCATGCGCTGCAGCTGGGCGTAGACGCCGGTGCGGAGGTCGTGCATCACGCGCTGGCCGACCGTGGTCGAGATCAGCGTCTGCAGAACGCCGAACACACTCGTCGTCACGGCGGCGACGATCATCCCGAGGGCGAGCAGCGAGAGCAGGCCCGTACGCCCCTGCGGGATCGCGGTGTCCAGGATTTCGCGCAGCATGAACGGCGAGGCGACGGAAACGAGCGACGAGGCTCCGACCAGCAGCCCCACCACGGCGAGCCGCGCGCGGTAGGGACAGAAGAGCCGGAGGATGCGCCGCACCTGGGCGGGCTGGGCGGGCCGCGTGGGGTCCAGCGGCCGATCGGGAGGTGTCCAGGACGGACCGTCGTGGGCGCGCATGCGCTCCTTCCGCGGGTCGGGGACCTGACAGCTCGAAGAGCATAGCTCATTATTACCTATGCTCACAATGAACATGGTCCTGATATCGTCCCTGCATGACCACCCCAGGCCCCGTTCCCGACGCGGACGGCGTGCTCGCCGAGCAGCTGCTGCGGCTCACCCGTCGGCTGCACCGCATCCAGAAGCAGCATCTGCAGCCGGTCGGCATCACGCCGGCCCAGGCCCGGCTGCTGCGCGTCGTGGCCCAGTACGAGGGGGCCCCGCGGATGGCCGATCTGGCCGACCGCCTGGAGGTGGTACCGCGCGCCGTCACCACGCTGGTCGACGGACTGGAGTCCGGCGGCCGCGTCCGCCGGGCGCCCGACCCGACGAACCGCCGCGTGGTGCGCGTGGAGCTCACCGACCTCGGACGCACCACGCTGCGCGAGCTGCGCGGCGCCCGGCGCGCGGCTGCGGAGGACATCCTGGCGCCCCTGACCGCCGATCAGCGCGAGGCACTGGGCGGACTGCTGTCGGCGCTGCTCGACGGCGGCCCGGGAGCGGCGGGCCAGGTGCCCTGCCCCGAGAGGTAGGGGCTGCCCCGGCTCGGTCGGCCGAGGGCCGGCGGACGGGGGCGCGGCCGCCCCGACACGGATGACCGACACCGGTACGCCTCCGGCCCGGCGGGTACGCGCCACCGGGTCAGGCCCGGGGCGGGACGGAGCGACTCCAGTGGGAGAGCCAAGCGCGCGCCGGGATCGCGGCCAGCCACCAGTACTGGGCGATCTTCGGTGAGGCGAAGGCCAGGGGCACCGAAGCGGCGAAGACGGCCACCATGACCAGCCCCTCGTACACGGCGAGGCGCAGCCGTCGGGGCACCGTGACCGGAGTGGCCAGGCCCGGCCGCAGCAGCAGCCGCAGTGTCATCGCGGTGATCAGGCCCGAGGCGGCGGCGATGGATCCGGCATACACGGCGGTCGCCGCGGCGGTGTCCGCGTACTCGCTGATCAGACGGGTGGGAAACGGCAGTGCGGCGATCACGGCGAGCAGCGCGAGATAGAGGTACAGCAGCCAGGAGTCGAGCCGGGCGACCCGGTGGAACAGGGCGTGCTGGCTGAGCCACAGCACGCCGATGACGACGAAGCTCAGCAGGTACGCCCCGATGTCGGAGAGGGCCCGGTGGAGCGCCGTACCGAGGTCACCGGCCTCCAGATCGTCGGGCACGGTGATGTCGAGGGCGAGGAGGGTGATCGCGATGGCGAAGACCGCGTCACCGAACGCGAGCAACCGATCGGGCCCGATGATCGCACCGGGGCTCTCGTCCTCCCGCTCATCTGTCGGTGGGCTCACGGCGGGGACGCTACCGGCGGTCGCGGGCGCAGGCACCCGCTGCTGGGCCGAACGCCGGACGCGGTGCCCGGCCTCCCGGGCCGTACCGAGAGGCCGTGCCGAAAGGGGGCGCACGACCGTCCGGGGCCGACCGTCCCGATCCGCGCCGGAGCCGGCCGCGGCGCGCCGGCACCCCCGTCGGACGACCTCGCGGCGCCCCGGTCAGATGAAGTTCAGCGCCGCAGCGCCGCCCACCCCCCCGAGCAGCATGAACGCGGGCATCAGTACCTTCAGTTCCACCCAGCTGCCGGCCCGGAAGCGCATCCCCTTCGGGGGCCCCACGGCGAACCAGCGCCTGTTCCCGATGGGTATGGGCCACAGGATCGGGCAGCCCGAGACGGTGAGGGCGTCACCGACGTCGTGCACCAGGGCACCGAGGACGACGGGGAGCCCCAGCCACAGGTACTCCTGGCCGGGCCCGGTGAAGAGCCAGTCCGCACCGCTGCCGGGCTTGTCCAGGACGCCGGCCAGGATCCAGGCGCTCGTCGCGCCGAGCAGCCACACCAGGACGTCACTGGACACCCGTGCGGCCCGCCACAGCAGTCCCTCGACGGCGAGCACCAGGTGCACGAAGAGGATTGCGAGGACCGCCCAGCGCCCTCCGGTCATCGCCAGCGCCGAGGTGCCGCCGCCGATCAGCACGGCCCACAGCCAGGTGTGGGTGAGCGTGCGGTGACCGCCGGTCCGGCGCTTGTCCCCCGGCTTCTTCGTCGCCTTGTAGACCGCGTACGAGAGCTTGTCGACCACTTCGCACAGGCCGCGTGAGACCGGCCCGAAGGCGCGGGAGATCGTCGCCGCCTTGTGGTCGAGGTCCGGCGCGAGCGCCGCTCCCGCGCAGATCAGCGCGCCGACGACGAGGACAGGCCATGGCATCGGATGCTCCAGGGCGGCCGCCGCCGCGCCCACCCCCAGCCAGGCCGCCGCCCCGGACAGGGAGTGCGCCGGTCCCATCATGCTCGTTCCCGCCCCATCTGCTGTTCTGCTCGTGCCCAGTTGAGGGGACAGGCTACCGGTAGCGATCTTCCTTCCGTCGGCCGGTTCCCGATCCCGGCCGGAGGCCAGGCAAGATGGTGGGGTGACCCTTATCGATCAGCTGCCGCCGGATGCCGACCCCGATGCCCTCTTCGAAGCCTTCGCCTCATGGGCCGAGGGCCGGGGCATCTCCCTCTACCCGGCCCAGGAGGAGGCGCTGATCGAGGTGGTCTCCGGGGCCAACGTGATCCTCTCCACACCGACCGGCTCGGGAAAGAGCCTGGTCGCGGCGGGTGCCCACTTCGCCGCCCTCGCCCGCGACGAGGTCACGTTCTACACCGCGCCGATCAAGGCCCTGGTGTCGGAGAAGTTCTTCGACCTCTGCAAGCTCTTCGGCACGGAGAACGTCGGCATGCTCACCGGCGACGCGTCCGTGAACGCGGACGCCCCGGTCATCTGCTGCACCGCCGAGGTGCTGGCGTCGATCGCGCTGCGGGACGGCAAGAACGCCGACATCGGCCAGGTCGTGATGGACGAGTTCCACTTCTACGCGGAACCGGACCGCGGCTGGGCCTGGCAGATCCCCCTCCTCGAGCTCCCGCAGGCGCAGTTCGTGCTGATGTCGGCGACGCTCGGCGACGTGTCGATGTTCGAGGAGGACCTCACCCGCCGCACCGGCCGTGAGACCGCCGTCGTCCGCTCGGCGACCCGCCCGGTCCCCCTCTCCTACGAGTACCGCACCACCCCCATCACGGAGACGCTGACCGAGCTGCTGGAGACCAGGCAGGCACCGGTCTACATCGTGCACTTCACCCAGGCACAGGCCGTCGAGCGGGCACAGTCGCTGATGAGCATCAACATGTGCACCCGCGAGGAGAAGGACCGCATCGCCGAGCTGATCGGCAACTTCCGCTTCACCACCAAGTTCGGGCGTAACCTCTCCCGCTTCGTCCGCCACGGCATCGGCGTGCACCACGCGGGCATGTTGCCCAAGTACCGGCGCCTCGTGGAGAAGCTGGCGCAGGCCGGCCTGCTGAAGGTGATCTGCGGTACGGACACCCTCGGCGTGGGTGTCAACGTCCCCATCCGCACGGTGCTCTTCACCGCGCTCACCAAGTACGACGGCAGCCGTGTGCGGACGCTCCGCTCCCGGGAGTTCCACCAGATCGCGGGCCGCGCGGGCCGCGCGGGCTTCGACACCGCCGGCTTCGTCGTCGCCCAGGCGCCCGACCACGTCGTCGAGAACGAGAAGGCCCTCGCCAAGGCCGGCGACGACCCCAAGAAGAAGCGCAAGGTCGTCCGCAAGAAGGCCCCCGAGGGCTTCGTCGGCTGGACGCGGAACTCCTTCGAGAAGCTGATCGCCTCCGACCCCGAGCCGCTCACCTCCCGTTTCAAGGTCACCCACGCGATGCTGCTGTCGGTGATCGCCCGCCCGGGGAACGCCTTCGAGGCGATGCGCAAGCTGCTCGAGGACAACCACGAACCGCGCAAGCAGCAGCTCCGGCACATCCGCCGGGCCATCGCCATCTACCGTTCGCTCCTCGACGGAGGGATCGTCGAACGCCTCGACGCCCCCGACGCCCAGGGCCGTATCGTCCGGCTGACCGTCGACTTCCAGCAGGACTTCGCACTCAACCAGGCGCTCTCCACGTTCGCCCTCGCGGCCTTCGACCTGCTGGACCCCGAATCGCCGTCGTACGCCCTGGACATGGTGTCCGTCGTCGAGTCCACTCTCGACGACCCGCGGCAGATCCTCGGGGCCCAGGAGAACAAGGCGCGGGGCGAGGCGGTCGCCGCGATGAAGGCGGACGGCGTCGAGTACGAGGAGCGGATGGAGCGACTCCAGGAGATCTCGTACCCGAAGCCGCTGGAGGAACTGCTGTGGCACGCGTACGACACCTACCGGAAGTCGCACCCGTGGGTGGGCGACCACCCGGTCTCGCCGAAGTCGGTCATCCGGGACATGTACGAACGGGCGCTGTCCTTCACCGAGTTCACGTCCTTCTACGAGCTGGCCCGCACCGAGGGCATCGTGCTGCGGTATCTCGCGAGCGCGTACAAGGCCCTGGACCACACCGTCCCGGACGATCTGAAGACCGAGGACCTGCAGGATCTGATCGCCTGGCTGGGCGAGATGGTCCGCCAGGTCGACTCCAGCCTCCTCGACGAGTGGGAGCAGCTGGCCAATCCCGAGGTGGAGACCGCGGAGGAGGCCCAGGAGAAGGCCGACCAGGTCAAGCCGGTCACCGCGAACGCCCGCGCCTTCCGGGTGCTGGTCCGCAACGCCATGTTCCGCAGGGTGGAGCTGGCGGCGCTGGACCGCGTCGACGAACTGGGCCGGCTGGACGCGGAGTCGGGCTGGGACGAGGACGCCTGGGGCGAGGCGATGGACGGGTACTGGGACGAGTACGACGACCTCGGAACCGGTCCGGACGCGCGCGGCCCCAAGCTGCTCGCCATCGAGGAGGACCCCGGGCACGGTCTCTGGCGGGTCCGGCAGACGTTCGCCGACCCGAACGACGACCACGACTGGGGTATCAGCGCGGAGGTCGACCTGGCGGCCTCCGACGAGGAGGGCCGGGCCGTCGTCCGCGTGACGTCCGTCGGCCGGCTGTGAGACAGGAGCGGACATGACCCACCCCGCCGGACACGACCCCGCCGACGGCGGCCGCCCCGAGGAGACCGCACGCGCCGCGTCCGGTCCCGTGGAGCGGCTCGTCGATCTGCTCGACCTGGAGCGGATCGAGGTCGACATCTTCCGCGGGGTCAGCCCGAACGAGTCCCTGCAGCGGGTCTTCGGGGGGCAGGTCGCGGGCCAGGCGCTGGTGGCGGCGGGCAGGACGACGGACGGCACCCGGCCGGTGCACTCGCTGCACGCCTACTTCCTGCGGCCGGGGATTCCGGGCATGCCGATCGTCTACCAGGTCGAACGGGTCCGGGACGGCCGGTCGTTCACGACCCGCAGGGTCACGGCGGTCCAGCGGGGACGGACGATCTTCAATCTGACCGCGTCCTTCCACCAGCCCGAGGAGGCCGGTTTCGAGCACCAACTGCCGCCGCGGCTGGACTTCCCGCCACCGGAGTCCCTGCCGAGCGTAAGCGAGGAGATCCGCGCGCACCTGGGCGCACTGCCGGAGACGCTGGAGCGGATGGCGCGGCGTCAGCCCTTCGACATCCGCTACGTCGACCGGCTGCGCTGGACCGAGGAGGAGGTCAAGGTGGCCGATCCGCGCAGCGCGGTGTGGATGCGGGCGGTCGGACCGCTGGGTGACGACCCGCTGGTGCACACGTGCGCGCTGACGTACGCCTCGGACATGACCTTGCTGGACGCCGTCCGCATCCCGGTCGAACCGCTCTGGGGCCCGCGCGGATTCGACATGGCGTCGCTCGACCACGCGATGTGGTTCCACCGGCCGTTCCGCACGGACGAATGGTTCCTGTACGACCAGGAGTCCCCGGTCGCCACGGGCGGCCGGGGGCTGGCGCGCGGCCGGATCTACGACCGGGAGGGCCGGCTGCTCGTCTCGGTCGTGCAGGAGGGGCTGTTCCGCCGGCTGGGCGGCTGAGGGCCGCCCAGCCGGCGTCACGTCCCGTACGGGGTCACGTCCCCGGGCGGATCACTTCTTGACGGGGTCGAGGCAGAGCACGAACTTGTCGGCGTCCCACTTCTGCGCGAGGGCGGCCTCACCGACGGTGCAGGCGTTGACGTCGAAGCTGTTCTCGACGACCTTGACGACCT
Source organism: Streptomyces sp. HNM0645 (assembly GCF_030056615.1). Classification (NCBI taxonomy): domain Bacteria; kingdom Bacillati; phylum Actinomycetota; class Actinomycetes; order Kitasatosporales; family Streptomycetaceae; genus Streptomyces; species Streptomyces sp. HNM0645. Next base: position 15,219 of record NZ_JASHLT010000014.1, read on the forward strand.
TGTAGTTGGCGTCCTTGTCGTCACACCCCTTGGTCTCGACCTCGGGGTTGTTCTCCTCTCCGGTGACCTTGACGCAGTCGCCGGCCTCGGCGCGGACGGGGGCGTTGAAGAGGTAGCCGATGCCGAACTTCACCACCACGGCGACGACAATGAGCGCGACCACGCCGAGAAACTTCTTGACCTTGCTCTTCTTGGCGGGTGCGGGCGCGGGTGCGGCGCCGGGTATGGGCTGGCCCTCCGGGAACTGCGGTTCCTGCGGGGCGGGGGAGGGCTTGGGTGCGCTCATCTGCGGTCTTCCTCGAGTCGCTGGAGATCGAACGCGCGCACGCTACACGAAGAATAAGAACCACATAAATACGAGGTACGAAGGAGTCCCTGATGTCCGTTTATGACATCCCTCTGCGCACTCTGTCCGGCGAGGAGACGTCTCTGGCCGAGCATCGCGGCAAGGCCGTGCTGGTGGTGAACGTGGCGTCCCGCTGCGGCCTCACACCCCAGTACGCGGGGCTGGAACGGCTGCAGAAGACCTACGCGGACCGCGGTTTCACGGTGCTCGGAGTGCCGTGCAACCAGTTCCTGGGCCAGGAGCCCGGCAGTGCCGAGGAGATCGCCACGTTCTGCTCGGCGACGTACGGTGTGACGTTCCCGCTGCTGGAGAAGTCGGACGTGAACGGCGACCAGCGGCATCCGCTCTACGCCGAGTTGACCCGTTTCGCCGATGCCGACGGGGAGGCCGGCGACGTGCAGTGGAACTTCGAGAAGTTCCTCGTCTCCCCGCAGGGCGGCGTGGTGGCCCGCTTCCGGCCGCGGACGGAGCCGGAGGCCGCGGAGGTCGTCGCGGCGATCGAGGCGCAGCTCGTGGCCTGACGGGCTCGTGAACGCGACGGGGCGCCGGCCCGGACGGCCGGGCCGGCGCCCCGTGACGTGCGGGGGCCCGCGCGTCAGCGGATGGGCAGGCCGGAGAGGGTGCGGGCGATGACCAGGCGCTGGATCTCGCTCGTGCCCTCGAAGATGGTGTAGATGGCGGCGTCGCGGTGCATACGCTCGACGGGGTACTCGCGGGTGAAGCCGTTCCCCCCGAGGATCTGCACGGCCTGGGCGGTGACCTTCTTGGCGACCTCGCTGGCGAAGAGCTTGGACATGGAACCCTCGGCCGCGGTGAACGGCTTGCCGCTCACCGCCATCCAGGAGGCCCGCCACACCAGCAGCCGGGCGGCGTCGATCTGGGTGCGCATGTCCGCCAGTTGGAAGGCGACGCCCTGGTTGTCGATGATCGGGCGGCCGAACTGCGTACGCTCCTTGGCGTACTCGAGGGCGTAGTCGTACGCCGCCCGCGCGGTGCCGACCGCCATCGCACCGACGGCGGGGCGGGATGCCTCGAAGGTGGCCATGGCGGCGTTCTTCAGGCGCTCCCCGCCGGCCCGGGCCCGCTCCCGGGCGCGGGCGAGCCGCTCATCGAGCTTCTCCTTGCCGCCGAGCAGGCAGGAGCCGGGGACGCGGACGTTCTCCAGAACCACCTCGGCGGTGTGCGAGGCGCGGATGCCGTGCTTCTTGAACTTCTGGCCCTGGGAGAGGCCGGTGGTGTTCGGCGGCACGATGAAGGAGGCGTGCCCCTTGGAGCCGAGGTCGGGGTCGACGACGGCGACGACGACGTGGACGTTGGCGATGCCGCCGTTGGTGGCCCAGGTCTTGGTGCCGTTGAGCACCCACTCGTCCTTGCCCTCGTCGTAGACGGCTCGGGTCCGCATCGCACCGACGTCGGAGCCGGCGTCGGGCTCGGAGGAGCAGAACGCGGCGACCTTCACGTCGTCGACGTCGCCGTACATCTGCGGGATCCAGGTGCCGATCTGCTCCTCGGTGCCGTTGGCGAGGACACCGACGGCGGCGAGGCCCGTGCCGACGATGGAGAGGGCGATACCGGCGTCGCCCCAGAACAGCTCCTCCATGGCCATCGGGATGCCGAGCCCGGTGGGGTCGAAGAACTGCTGGGCGTAGAAGTCGAGGGAGTAGATGCCGACCTTGGCGGCTTCCTGGATGACCGGCCAGGGCGTCTCCTCGCGCTCGTCCCACTCGGCGGCGGCCGGGCGGATCACGTCCCTGGCGAAGCCGTGCAGCCAGTCGCGGACCTGCTTCTGGTCGTCGTTGAGATCGAGCGCGAACTCGGTCATGTCCCCTCCTGATGTGCTGGGCACGCATGTTACTACCGGTAACCGCAGTCTGTTACCGGTGTGTAGCGGCTGTCAACCGCCACAGTGCGGTCGGCGGGCGGACCCTGCGGAGTGTTACGTTGCGCAGGCCTCAGGATTCAGTACGGGCGGGGAGAGACCATGGAGACCACCACCACTCAGCAGGGCGACCAGCAGCGGTCGGCCGAGCAGCGGCGGCGCGAGCTGCTCGAAGCCGCCGACCGCGTGGTGCTCCGGGACGGCCCGCAGGCGTCCATGAACGCGATCGCCGCGGAGGCCGGCATCACCAAGCCGATCCTGTACCGGCACTTCGGCGACAAGAGCGGGCTCTACCGCGCGCTCGCCAAGCGTCACACCGACGGTCTGCTGGCGGCACTGCGCACGGCGATCGACGCCAGCTCCGACCGACGGGAGCGTGTCGAGCACACCCTCGACACCTACCTCGCCGCGATCGAGACCCGGCCGCAGGTGTACCGCTTCCTGATGCACCCCGCCGAGGACTCCCAGCAGTCCGAGCAGGGCTTCGACGTCGGCCGGCACACCGCGCCGCTGCTGCGCAGACTGGGCGAGGAACTGGGCATGGTGATCGCCGAACGCGTCGACCTCGGTCCCGGCGGGGACGAGCTGGCCAGGATCTGGGCCCACGGCATCGTCGGCATGATGCACGGCGCGGGCGACTGGTGGCTGGGGGAACGCCCCTGCTCCCGGGCGCAGTTGGTGCGCAGCCTCGCGGACCTGCTCTGGGGTGGCCTCTCCGTCGCCGAGGACCGCCCGGGCAGTCCGGGCTTCTGACGCGGGCCTCGGCACCGGTGCGGGTTCCTCGCCGGACCCGCCGTGCCGGTACGGCAACGCGCGCTACCGCCGGCCCCACGGGGCGCGGCGGACCTTGCGCAGGGCACGGACGCGGCGCAGGCCGGCGAGCCGGTCCACATAGACCCCGCCCTCCAGATGGTCGCACTCGTGCTGCAGGCACCGGGCGAAGAACCCCGTACCCTCGACCCGCACCGGCGCGCCGTCCCCCGTCACCCCCTCGACCACCGCATGGTCGTGCCTCAGCGTCCCCGCCTCGATGCCCGGCAGCGACAGACATCCCTCGGGGCCGCGCACCTCGATGCCGTCGACGGCGACGAGCCGCGGGTTGACCACGTGCCCGACGTGGCGGACGTCCTCGTCGTCGGGGCAGTCGTAGACGAATACCCGGAGCGGAACACCGACCTGGTTGGCGGCGAGACCCACTCCGTTCGCGGCGTACATGGTCGCGTACATGTCCTCGATCAGCCGCGTCAGGGACGGGCCGAAGTCGGTGACGGGTTCGCAGGGCGCGTGGAGCACCGGATCTCCGAACAGGCTCATGGCCCGTACGAGGCCGGAACTGCCGGGGATCGGACGGTTTCGCATGGCCGTAAGGGTACGTTCCGCACATCGCGCCGGTGACCTCCGGGTTTCGTGACGGAGCCGCAGTTCGGGCCGCCGCCCGGAGGTCGATAGGCTGAACCCCGACCGACGCAAGGAGGATCAAGGACGATGGCAGGACACCCTGGCAACGCAGAGCCGCTGTCGCCGCGCGCCAAGCTGGCCGTGACGGCCGGCAAGGCCGCAGCGGCGGTGTCGCGCGCAGCGGGACGCGGCAGCGGATCGGTGATCGGCGGCCGGGTTGCCCTCAAACTCGACCCCGATCTGCTGAGCAGGCTGGCGCAGCACCTGGACGTGATCCTGGTGTCGGCGACGAACGGGAAGACCACCACCACCCGGCTGATCGCCGAGGCCCTGCGCGCGGCCGGCCCGGTCGTGTCGAACGCCCTTGGCGCGAACATGCCGGCCGGTATCACCTCCGCGCTGGCCGGCGGCTCGGACGCACGCTACGGCGTGATCGAGGTCGACGAGAAGTACCTCGCCGGGGTCGCCCGCGACACCACGCCCAAGGCCATCGCCCTGCTCAACCTCTCCCGCGACCAGCTGGACCGCGCGGCCGAGACCCGGATGCTGGCCGAGAAGTGGCGCGAGGGGCTGTCCGGCAGCAAGGCCGTCATCGTCGCCAACGCCGACGACCCGCTGATCGTGTGGGCCGCCTCCTCCTCCGCCAACGTGGTGTGGGTGGCCGCCGGCCAGGAGTGGAAGGACGACGCCTGGTCCTGCCCCGCCTGCGGCGGTGTGATGCAGCGGCCGGGGGACGACTGGTTCTGCGGCGAGTGCGGTTTCCGCAGGCCGGCCGTGAGCTGGGCCCTCAGCGGTGACCACGTCCTCGACCCGCACGGGTCCGCCTGGCCGATCCACCTCCAGCTGCCGGGTCGGGCCAACAAGGCCAACGCCACCACCTCCGCCGCGGTCGCCGCCGTCTTCGGCGTCCCGCCGCAGGTGGCCCTGGAGCGTATGTACCAGGTGCAGGCCGTGGCCGGCCGGTACGACGTCGTCTCGTTCCAGGGACGGGACCTGCGACTGCTGCTGGCGAAGAACCCGGCCGGCTGGCTCGAGACGTTCTCCCTGATCGACCCGCCACCCACCCCGGTGATCCTTTCCGTCAACGCGCGCGGCGCCGACGGCACCGACACCTCCTGGCTGTGGGACGTCGACTACACCCGGCTCGCCGGCCACCCGATCTTCGTGATCGGCGACCGCAAGCTGGACCTCGCGGTGCGTCTGGAGGTCGCCGGGCTGGACTTCCGTGTCGCCGAGGACGTCGACGAGGCCGTGCGGCTCGCCCCACCCGGACGGATCGAGCTGATCGCCAACTACACGGCCTTCCAGGACGTCCGCCGCCGCGTCGGCAACTGACCCCACTCACCGCAGAGGAACACAGAGCATGAGCGACAGCAGCCTGCGCCTGGTGTGGGTCTACCCGGACCTGCTCAGCACGTACGGCGACCAGGGCAACGCCCTGGTCGTGGAGCGCCGCGCGCGCCAGCGCGGCCTGGACGTCACCCGCGTCGACGTCCGCAGCGACCAGCCGGTGCCGACGTCCGGCGACATCTATCTGATCGGCGGCGGCGAGGACCGGCCGCAGCGCCTCGCGGCCGAACGGCTTCGCCGCGACGGCGGGCTCTCCCGGGCCGCCGCCAACGGGGCGATCATCTTCTCGGTCTGCGCCGGCTACCAGATCCTCGGCCACGAGTTCATCAACGATCTGGGCGAGCGGGAGCCCGGCCTCGGCCTGCTCGACGTGGTCTCCACCCGCGGCGAGGGCGAGCGGTGCGTCGGCGACGTGCTGGCGGACATCGACCCGCAGCTGGGCCTGCCGCAGCTCACGGGCTTCGAGAACCACCAGGGCATCACGCATCTCGGGCCGACGGCCCGGCCGTTCGCCCGGACCGTCTTCGGCAGGGGGAACGGCACCGGGGACGGCACCGAGGGCGCGTACAACGACACCGTGTTCGGCACGTACATGCACGGTCCGGTGATGGCCCGCAATCCGCAGATCGCGGATCTGCTGCTGAAGCTGGCGCTCGACGTGAACGCGCTGCCGCCCACCGACGACCGGTGGTACGAGGCGCTGCGCGCGGAGCGCATCGCCGCCGCCACCCAGCCCGCCTGACGGGCCTCTGAAGCGCCGTTCGTACGGCAAACCGGATCGTACGAACATACGGTGTCCACTGTGCGGACGTCCGGTTCGGCACCCGCCACCTTGCGCCGGTAGGGTGGCGGGGATCCAACCGGACGACGTGGTCCGGGAGTCGGCCCACGTTGTAAAGGTTTTCGGGCTATGCGCATTGGTGTCCTCACCTCCGGCGGCGACTGCCCCGGGCTCAACGCGGTCATCCGCTCTGTCGTGCACCGCGCCGTCGTCGACCACGGTGACGAGGTGATCGGCTTCCACGACGGCTGGAAAGGCCTGCTGGAGGCCGACTACCGCAAGCTCGACCTCGACGCCGTCGCCGGCATCCTCGCCCGCGGCGGCACGATCCTCGGGTCGTCGCGGGTACAGCCCGCTCATCTCGTCGACGGCGTCGAGCGGGCCAAGGGGCACGTCGCCGAACTGGGCCTCGACGCGATCATCCCGATCGGTGGCGAGGGCACGCTGAAGGCGGCGAACCTGCTGGCCCAGGCCGGTCTGCCGATCGTCGGTGTGCCGAAGACCATCGACAACGACATCGCGTCGACCGACGTCACCTTCGGCTTCGACACCGCCGTCGGTGTCGCGACCGAGGCCCTCGACCGGCTGAAGACCACCGCCGAGTCCCACCAGCGGGTGCTGATCGTCGAGGTCATGGGCCGGCACACCGGCTGGATCGCCCTGCACTCCGGCATGGCGGCCGGTGCGCACGCCATCGTCGTCCCCGAGCGTCCCTTCGACATCGAGGAACTGACCAAGCGGGTCGGTGCCCGGTTCGAGGCCGGCAAGCGGTTCGCGATCGTCGTGGTCGCCGAGGGCGCCAAGCCGCGCGAGGGTTCCATGGACTTCGACGAGGGCGGCAAGGACATGTACGGCCACGAGCGCTTCGCCGGAGTCGCCCGGCAGCTGTCCGTCGAGCTGGAGGAGCGGCTCGGCAAGGAGGCCCGGCCGGTGATCCTCGGCCACGTCCAGCGCGGCGGTACGCCGACCGCGTACGACCGCGTCCTCGCCACCCGGTTCGGTTGGCACGCCGTCGAGGCGGCGCACCGCGGCGAGTTCGGCATGATGACCGCGCTGCGCGGCACGGACATCACGATGGTGCCGCTGGCGCAGGCGGTGGAGACGCTGAAGACCGTCCCGCAGGACCGGTACGAAGAGGCCGAGACGGTCCTCTGAGGGGCCTCCCGAGCGAGGAACCGCCCCCGGTCGCAGCCGCGGCCGGGGGCGGTTCTAGTCTTGTCCGGACAACACGCGCGAAACAGGACGCTCCAGGAGTACGCAGATGGATCACAGCGGGCACGGCGAGCACGGGATGCCGATGGACCTGCCGCCGTTCACGCTGGGCAGGGGGCTGGAGTTCTCCGCGGATCCGTTCTTCCTGGCCGGCTGTCTCCTGGGGCTCGCGCTCTACGGCTGGGGCGTGGCACGGCTGCGCCGGCGCGGCGACGCCTGGCCGGTGGGCCGGACGGTCTTCTTCACCGTCGGTGTGCTGAGCATCGCGCTGGTGATGTGCACCAAGCTGAACGACTACGGCATGGTCATGTTTAGCGTGCACATGGTCCAGCACATGGTGATCAGCATGCTGTCGCCGATCCTGCTGCTGCTCGGTGCTCCGGTCACCCTGGCGCTGCGCGCGCTGCCGCCGGCGGGCCGCGGCCGCAAGGGACCGCGCGAGCTGCTGCTGGCCCTGCTGCACAGCCGCTACATGAAGATCGTCACGCACCCCGCGTTCACGATCCCGATGTTCATCGCGAGCCTCTACGGCCTGTACTTCACCCCGCTCTTCGACTTCCTCATGGGGTCCAGGACCGGCCACATCGCGATGATGGTGCACTTCCTCGCCGTCGGACTGATCTTCTTCTGGCCGATCATGGGCGTGGACCCGGGCCCGCACCGCCCCGGCTATGTGATGCGGATGCTGGAGCTCTTCGCGGGCATGCCCTTCCACGCGTTCTTCGGTATCGCGCTGATGATGGCCTCCGAGCCGATGGTGCGGGCGTACGCCGATCCCCCGGCCTCACTCGGGATCAACGCGCTCTCCGACCAGAACGCGGCGGGCGGCATCGCCTGGGCCTTCAGCGAGATCCCGTCGGTGCTGGTACTGATCGCCCTGGTGTTCCAGTGGTACCGCTCCGAGCAGCGCCAGGCCGTCCGCAAGGACCGGGCCGCGGACCGGGACGGTGACAAGGAGCTGGAGGCCTACAACGCGTATCTGGCCTCCCTCCAGGCACGCAGCCGCTGACCGGGACCCGGGCGGCCCGGCCGGACCGGTGACGCCCGGGCTCGCGGGCTGCCGGCCCGGAGCGCGGTGGCCGCTGCCCGGGAGTAGCGCGCTCGCCCGGTCAGGGGTGACGATGGCTCCACGGCCCCGACCGTGGCCGTCAGCCGCGGCACCGGCCCGGAGGAGGGCGCGCATGTCTGGTTCCACGAAGACGATGGGTGTGCTGACCGTGGCGTCCCTGGTGGTCGTGACCGCCTACACCGTGGCGCTCGGCAGCAACGGCTGGCTGTGGTTCACCTGGGTCGTGCTGGGCCTCGTCACCGTGGGGATGCTCGTGTCCAAGCCCACCTGAGGGCGGCCGGTCCGCCCGTCGGCGGCGGGCGTGTCCCCCCGCACGGGAGCGCGATGCCGTGTGCCTGTGTGCGCCGGTGGGCTCGGCCATGGCCTCTTCCGGCAGCCGCCGGGTGCCGGACCGGGAGCGGAAGCCGCCGACCGTGGCATCCGTGACGGCCGAGGCCCCCGAACGGGACGACGAACAGGAACGTCGCCCACAGCTCCCGCCGGTGTCGTCGGGCACGCCGGCGGTCACTCCGGCCGCGTCGAGGGCGGCCCTGAGGCGCTCCACGGGCGGAGTTCCCTTGTCGTCCACTCGCCGTCGTCCCGGTCGCCGAAGGTGAGAGGTGAGCGAGCCCGCTGGACCCCGACACCTCCGTGTCACGCCCGCTGCGTCGCGACGCTCCGGCCGCCGGGCACGCCGGCGTCAGGACCCACGTGACTACGATCGGCCACCACGGCATTCGCGGCGTCCCCCACCCGTGGCGGCGCCTGAAGGGCTGTCATACAACTGGGCAAGGCAGTCGGCACGAGTCCGGTCGGACCGGGGAGGACGACCGGCCGTGCGGATCGCTGCGCCGGGTGCATTCGCGCCCTGATCCTCGCACCAAGCGGCCCCTGAGCCGAATCGGCAGAGTTGGGAGCGACATCGTGTTCTACTACGTGCTCAAATACGTCGTCCTGGGGCCACTGCTGCGGCTGCTGTTCCGGCCCAGGATCGAGGGCCTCGAGCACATCCCGGCGCACGGCGCGGCGATCGTCGCCGGCAACCACCTGTCGTTCTCCGACCACTTCCTGATGCCGGCCATCCTGAAGCGGCGCATCACCTTCCTCGCCAAGGCCGAGTACTTCACCGGGCCGGGGATCAAGGGCCGGCTGACGGCCGCCTTCTTCCGCAGCGCCGGACAAATCCCGGTGGACCGTTCCGGCAAGGAGGCGGGCCGGGCGGCCATCCGTGAGGGCCTCGGCGTGCTGGGCAAGGGCGAGTTGCTCGGCATCTACCCGGAGGGTACGCGGTCGCACGACGGACGGCTCTACAAGGGCAAGGTCGGCGTCGCGGTCATGGCGCTCACCGCGCGGGTGCCCGTCGTGCCCTGTGCGATGGTCGGAACCTTCGAGATCCAGCCTCCCGGGCAGGTACTGCCGAAGATCAAGCGGGTGACGATCCGCTTCGGCGAGCCGCTGGACTTCTCCCGCTACGCGGGGATGGAGAACGAGAAGGCGGTACTGCGCGCCGTGACGGACGAGATCATGTACGAGATCCTCGCCCTGTCCGGACAGCAGTACGTCGACGAGTACGCGGTGAAGGCGAAGGCCGCCGAGGCGGACCGGCAGAAGAGCGGACGGATTCCCCGGCTCGGACGCTGACGCGCGGTGGACGGCTGCGGTCCGGGCCGGGTGGCCGGGGGCCGCGTCCGGCGGCCCGGCACAGCGCGTCGGGGACGGCGGCGGCACCTCGGCGGCGGGTGCCCGGTCTGTCGGCCTTCGCACCGCACGCCCGTGTGCGGCCCTCGTGCCGGACACGGGAAGCGGCCCGCGGGTCAGCCGCCGGCGAGATCGCCCAGGGCGGTGTCGAGCAGCCCGCGCAGGCGCAGCGCGTCCGGGGCGACCGCCGTGACCAGCAGGGCCGGCCCCGCGAGGGGGGTGAGCACGGCGGTCTCCCCGAGCCGCCGCGGCTTCGGGGGTTTGTCGTCGAAACCGGGGTCCACGACGAGCAGTTGGCCGACCGCCCGGTGCCCGCCGAGCACCGCACCGCCGTCCCAGCCGCCGGGTGCGCCGGGACCGAGGGCGAGTTCCTGGTCCAGCAGGGGGCGACCCGCGCGACGGACGGTGAGACGTGTGGTGAGGGTGCCGGTCTCCTCGCCGTGCCGGCCGAGGATCTGCTCCTCGCGCAGCACGAGACGCGCCGTCGCGGCCAGCACCGCACGTGTGTGCATCCGCAGTTCGCTGCCGCGCGCCGAGATCAGTTGCTCGGGCAGCCAGCGCAGTTCGGCGTCCTCCCCCACGTCCAGCGAGATGTCGTAGTCGGCGGCTCCCGGGGTGCGCCCGGGAAGCGCCACGGTGGCCGCTGCGGAGTCCACCTGCAGCCGCGCGCCTTCGCACACGTGCGCCTCGATCGCGAGCCGGTCCCCGCCGAGCGGGGCGCTCATGGCGCCGACCACGGTGACGCGCGTGTACGGTCCACCGGCCCGGGTACGGCGCAGGGCCAGTGGACCGTCGCTCTCCAGCACGGGCAGCCCGTCGTGTTCGGCGACGACCCGTGCGGTCGCCCGGACGCTCATCCGGCGCTCACGCCGCGGTCCAGGCGCGGAGCCGGTCGCGGACCCACCCGGCGACGGGACGGACACCGTCCTCACCGGTCAGCGAGGTGAAGAGCACGGGGAGCTCCCCCCGTTGCTCCTGTGCGTCGCGGGCCATGCGCTGCAGATCGGAGCCTACGTAGGGGGCGAGGTCCGTCTTGTTGACGACGAGGAGGTCCGCGGTGGTGACTCCCGGTCCACCCTTGCGCGGGATGTCGTCGCCGCCGGCCACGTCGATCACGAAGATCTGGGCGTCCACGAGGCCCTTGGAGAAGGTGGCGGTGAGGTTGTCGCCGCCGGACTCGACCAGGATCAGGTCGAGCGGTCCGACCGCGTCCTCCAGGTCCTCGACGGCTTCGAGGTTGGCGGAGATGTCGTCGCGGATCGCGGTGTGCGGGCAGGCGCCGGTCTCGACGGCCTGGATCCGCTCGGGCGGCAGGACGGCGTTGCGCAGCAGGAACTCGGCGTCCTCGCGGGTGTAGATGTCGTTGGTGACCACGGCGATGGACAACTGGTCGCGCAGGGCCCGGCAGAGAGCGGCGACGGTGGCGGTCTTGCCGGATCCGACCGGTCCACCGAGTCCGATGCGCAGCGCGCGCCGGGTGCCGTCGGGGCGTACGGCGTCGGCGCTCACCGCGGCCTGGCCGGGATGCTCGTGCGTGTGGTCGAGATGCATGGGGCGGCTCCCTCGTGGTGCTGCGGAGCGTGTGCGGCTCCGCGCTCCGTGGTGCTGGTACGTGGGCGGTCGTGGTGTCTGCGTCGGAGCTGCGGGCTGTGGCCGTTCGTTGTGCGGTGCTGCGGGCTCCGGTTCGTGAGGCTCGTGGTGCCGCGGGGTGGAAGGTGCTGGTCCCGCATCAAGCACTAGGAGGCGAAGAGCCGTACGGGCCAGGCGGCGTGCTGCTCGGCGGTGATGTCCAGCAGCGGGGCCGACGCGGCGGGAAGCGCGTCCGGACCCCGCTCGGCCGCCCGCCGGGCTGCGGTCACCGCTCGCCCGGCGACCCGGTCCATGTCGGGGGCCAGGCGGGCGAGGACTGCGGTGGCCTGGTACGGGTCCAGGCTGAGCAGCCGCACGGCGGCGGTGGCCGGTCCGCCGACCGCCTCGTACGCGGCGCAGTACGCGGCGTCCTCGGGGCCGAGGCCTGCGGCACGGGCGGTGACCCCCAGCACGACGGGCTGGTGCGCCCCCTTCGGCCGGGCACGGGCGAGGGCGTCCAGTTCCGGTGACGGCCAGGTGGCGCGTGCGGCACGCATCAGCTGCCGGCCGAGTTTCCGTGCCGATGCGCGCAGGGCGGGGGACGGGGTGCGGGCGTCGGCCGCCGCGTCCAGTGCGACCGGGTCGAGCCCGAGCGCCGCAGCGGCGGCGAGACCGGCGGCGGTCAGTCCCGTGGTGTGCAGCCGTCCCCGGCAGAAGTCCGCGAGGTCCCGGGCATCGCCGAGCCGGCCCGCCCTCACCGCGGCCTCCGCCCCGCCGGAGTGGGCGTGTCCGCCGGCGGGGAACCGCCCGTCGGCGAGGACGAGCAGCGCGGCGCGCGCCGGGGCACCGGACCGTGGTCCGGCCTCCTCCGCCCGGCGTGCTCCCCCGGCCGCGTGCCCGTCCCCGGCGGGCCCGGCGCACTGGCCCCGGCCGGGCGACGGGAGCTGACGGAGGCCGCACGCAGGGGCCTCCGTGTCCGAATCCACGACTTCGCTCATGATCAGAACAGGAAGTAGCGCTGGGCCATGGGCAGTTCCTCGGCGGGCGCGGGCTCCACCGGGTCGCCGTCGATGGTGACCGTGAAGGTGTCGGCGTCGACCTCGACGCGGGGCAGGACGTCGTTCTCCTTCATGTCCGACTTGGTGACGCCGCGGGTGCTGCGGATCGGGACGAAGCGCTTGCCCAGGCCGAGGCGTTCGGGCAGTCCGTCCTCCACCGCCGCCTCGGCCACGAAGTTGAACGAGTTGGCGGCCGGGGCCCGGCCGAGGCCGCCGAACATGCGGCGAGGGAGCACGGGCTGGGGGGTGGGGATGGAGGCGTTGGCGTCGCCCATCTGTGCGTAGGCGATCTGTCCGCCCTTGAGCACGAGTTGGGGCTTCACCCCGAAGAAGGCCGGCTCCCACAGGACCAGATCGGCGAGCTTGCCGGGCTCGACCGAGCCGATCTCGTGGTCGAGGCCCTGGGCCACGGCCGGGTTGATCGTGTACTTGGCGACGTACCGCCGGGCCCTCAGGTTGTCGGCGCGGTCGTCGCCCGGCAGGGCACCGCGACGCCGCTTCATCGCGTGCGCGGTCTGCCAGGTCCGCAGCACGACCTCGCCGACGCGCCCCATGGCCTGGGAGTCGGACGACACGATGGAGATGGCGCCGATGTCGTGGAGGACGTCCTCGGCTGCGACCGTCGACGGCCTGATCCTGGACTCGGCAAAGGCGAGGTCCTCAGGCACCGCCGGATTGAGGTGGTGGCAGACCATCAGCATGTCGAGGTGTTCCTCGATGGTGTTGACGGTGTGCGGTCGCGTCGGGTTGGTGGAGCTGGGCAGGACGTACGGCTCCGAGACGACCGTGATGATGTCCGGTGCGTGCCCTCCGCCCGCCCCTTCCGTGTGGTACGCGTGAATCGTGCGGCCCGCGATCGCCGCGAGGGTGTCGCCCACGAAGCCGGCCTCGTTGAGCGTGTCGGTGTGGATGGCGAGCTGTGCGCCGGTCTCCTCGCACACGCCGAGGCAGGCGTCGATGACGGCCGGTGTGGCACCCCAGTCCTCGTGGATCTTGAAGCCGAGCGCGCCGCCGCGCAGTTGGGAGTACATGGCCTCACGGGACGTCGTGTTGCCCTTGCCGAGCAGCCCGATGTTGACGGGGAACGACTCGAGCGCCTCGAACATCCGGGCGAGATGCCAGGGTCCGGGGGTGATCGTGGTCGCCTTGGTCCCCTCGGCGGGTCCGGTGCCCCCGCCGACGAGGGTGGTGATCCCGGAGGTCAGGGCCTGCTCGACGACCGTGGGCGAGATGAAATGGACGTGGGCGTCGACGGCGCCCGCGGTGACGATCTTCCCGTTGCCCGCGATGACCTCGGTCTCCGGCCCGATGACGAGGTCCGGGTGGACCCCGTCCATCGTGTCCGGGTTCCCCGCCTTGCCGATGCCGGTGACTCGGCCGTCGCGAATGCCGATGTCGGCCTTGACGACTCCCCAGTGGTCGATGATCACCGCACCGGTGACGACCGTGTCCGGGGCACCCTCCGCCCGTGTCGCGCGGGACTGGCCCATGGACTCGCGGATCACCTTTCCACCGCCGAAGACCGCTTCGTCGCCCGCGCGTCCGGGGCCGCCCGAGCGGTCCTCCTCGATCTCGACGAGGAGATCGGTGTCGGCGAGACGAATCCGGTCACCGGTGGTGGGGCCGAAGAGATCGGCGTACGCGGCGCGCGTCAGCTCAGGCACGGGAGGCTCCGTTCTCCGCCGGGATCCCGCTCGTGTCGAGCGGTCCCGCGGTCTCTCCGCGCAGACCCGCGACGACGCGCAGTCCGGCGAGCGGTACGAGTTCGACCTCGACGGGGACTCCGGGCTCGAACCGGACGGCGGTGCCCGCGGCGATGTTCAGCCGGAGGCCGCGCGCGGCCGCGCGGTCGAAGTCGAGCCCGGGGTTGGCCTCGGCGAAGTGGTAGTGGGAGCCGACCTGTACGGGCCGGTCGGCCGCGTTGAGGACGGTCAGCCGTGTGGCCTCGCGGCCCTCGTTGAGCCTGACGGGTCCGTCGGCGTGCAGGATCTCTCCGGGGATCATCGGCGCTCCCGTCAGACGATCGGGTCGTGGACGGTGACGAGCTTGGTCCCGTCGGGGAACGTCGCCTCGACCTGGACGTCGTGGATCATCTCCGGGATCCCGTCCATGACGTCGTCGCGGGTGAGCACCTTCCGTCCGGACGCCATGATCTCGGCGACGGTGCGCCCGTCGCGGGCGCCCTCCAGGATGTGCGTGGTGATGAGGGCGACGGCCTCGGGGTGGTTGAGCCTCACCCCGCGTGCCCTGCGCTTCTCCGCGACGTCCGCGGCGACATGGATGAGCAGTCGTTCCTGCTCATGCGGCGTCAGTTGCACGTTCTCCACCTCACAGTCGGCCTGCCCGGACGCAACCGGGTGCGGCGGACGGTAGTGGACGTCAACAGCCTGTTGACTCTCCACGGCCCTTCCGCCGCCAAGGTTTGAACGTTAGGCCGGAAGTTTTTCCGGCGCGTTAACTGATCTTTGGCACTTGCATGGGCATCGGCGCGGGCAGCCCGCCCTCCGGCACCTCGACGCGTATGTCACCCGAGAGCCCCTGCCACGCGGCGGAACCCCGGGCCGTGGCGATCACCGCCCTGGCCACGTGGTCCGCGGGCTCGCCGGCACGGATCCCGCTCGCTCCGCGACGGGCTGTGCCGGCGTCTCCCGGCCCGCCGCGCGATCGCGGTGGCGCTCCCGCTACCGGCCAGTCGCGGCCCTCGCCCCGGGGCCTTCGCCGGCCCGCGTCCCGTGCGGCACCGCACGATCCGCCCGTCGACTTCACGGGCCCCGCCACCGCTGCCGCACCCTGGAGCAGCGCGTCGAGCACCGGCAGGGGGGCGTTCGACGTGCACCGCCACGGCGGCGAGGCGCGGCCCGGGAGGCGACCGAGGACCGAGTCGTATACGGAGCCGTGGCGATGCCGTCCACCGTGCCCCCGGGCGACGTCCCGGCCGGCACCGTGACGCGCCGGCCGGTCAGGAGCCGCCGCCCGTGCCGGGTGGCCGGTGCTCCGCCGCGATGCCGAAGCGGCCGCGTTCGCCGGGAGCGGACGGCTCCGTGGAGCGAAGCGACGACACGGAGGTGATCACGGACTCCCCGGCAGCCTGCCCCGCGACCTCCAACCGCTCCAGGTCAGCCGCGGACACCAGGGCCACGAGCGGCTTCCCGTGCCGGGTCACCACCACCCGTTCGCCACCGTAGACGACGCGATTGATCAGCTCGGCGAGTTCAGCTCGGGCTTGCGTCACCGGAATCTCGTAGGCCATGCTCCCCATCATAAAGGAATGTACGTCCTGTACATTTCTTACGGAGGTCGCAGCAGACGCCGCAGACTTGGCCGCCGGGTGCGGCCGTTAGAGGAGTGGTACGCCATGAACGGTCCGTCCGCCCGCCATGTCCTGCCCGAGTTCACCGAACACACGAGCGGCGGGAAGCGCACGCTCGACCCCTACGCCAAGCTGCTCGACGAACGGATCGTCTTCCTCGGCGCCCCGGTCGACGACACCTCCGCCAACGACGTCATCGCGCAGTTCCTGTACCTGGAGTACGCCGCGCCGGACCAGGACATCTCGCTCTACATCAACTCGCCCGGCGGCCCCGTCGGCGCCATGTCCGCCATCTACGACACGATGCAGACGGTGACCTGCGACGTCGTCACCACCTGCCTGGGACAGGCCGCGTCGACCGCCGCCGTACTGCTCGCCGCCGGAACCCCGGGCAAGCGCGCGACCCTGCCCGGTGCGCGCGTGGTCGTCCAGCAGCCCTCGCTGCCCGAGCCGGTGCAGGGGCAGCCCACCGATCTGGACATCCGGGCACAGGAGTTGCTGCGGCTGCGGGATCAACTCACGGCCATGCTCGCCCACCACACCGGCCGGAGCGCCGAACGCATCGCCGCCGACCTCGACCGCGACACCGTGTTCGACGCTGCGGGAGCCCGTGACTACGGGCTGGTCGACCACATCGTCAAGAACCGGAAGACGTTCCTCACTTCCGTCGGCCGCGGGTGAGCGGGCGGTGCTGCCACCCGAACTGCCGCCGCTGCCCGCGCTGACACGCGCCGAGAGCGAGTTCGTCGACAGCTATCTCGAAGTGGTCGACCAGCTGGGAAGGATCAACCCGGCACGCGGGACACACACGTATGGAGCCCTCCGCGCCGCACAGGCCCTGGTCGCGCAGGCCACGGCGCTTCGCGACGCTCTGACGGTGATGCACATGCGCGGCGAGAGCGAGCTGCACACCGTCACATTGGCCCGCGCGCTACGGGTATTGGACGGGGAACGCCGAGCCTCCCGGATCACCGTGCCACCGGAGCAACACAGTTGACGACCCACTGCGATAGGGGCGATCCGGCGCCCGCGACCCGCCCGAGAGGCGTACGACCGGGTGTCGCCCATCCGGACCAGTGAGGGCTTCGACTTTCGTCCTGTGCAAGTTGCGCAACCGCATCGCCCGGTCGGCCCAATGACGCACTCCGCCGCAGGTACGGGGCTCGTCACCCGGCGACACCCGGTCCCCCGAACGGCCCTGTCCACTCGAACAGATCAGTGGTGAGGAGCCTCACAAATCGTCGTTTCGACTCGGAAATCCGGCAGCTCGTGGGTCAAGATCCCTGGGACGACAAGCCCCCGCCACCGCGGCGGGGCGGTCCGGGCGGACGCCGAGTCCTGCCGCCGCACCGGATGCCTGGTCGACATGAGGGCTTCGGCAGGAGTGGAGGACCCAGCATTGCGGGCCGACCACCGCGACGGTGGCTGGTCCTTGGGGTGAAGCCGTGTGAGCGGCCGGGCGTCTTCGCCAGTCCGAACCCGACAGGTCATCCTTCACAGGCGGCTGACGAAGGGTTGCGCATGGCTGCGCAGACACATCTCCCGTCCCTGCTGTCCCGGACGGGTGCCGTCTCGGCACTCACGATCGCCGCCGTCGGCGGCTCGCTGATCGTGCCGGGCGGTGCGCCGGAGGCACAGGCGGCCTCGGCGCACGCGACGAAGGCTCTCAAGGTCGCCGCGTCGAAGAAGGGGGCCCCGTACAGGTACGGGGCCACCGGTCCGAGCCGCTTCGACTGCTCGGGGCTCACGCTCTACGCCTACAAGAAGGCGGGCAAGCGACTGCCGCGCACGGCCCAGCAGCAGTACAACCGCACCCGTCACGTCTCCGCTTCCCAGCGGCAGCGCGGTGACCTGGTGTTCTTCCAGTCGCGAGGGTACGTGTACCACGTCGGCATCTACGCCGGGGCAGGGAAGATCTGGCACTCGCCGAAGACCGGTTCCGTCGTGAAGCTGACCAAGATCTGGTCCAAGGGCGTCCGGTACGGCCGCGTGCGCTAGCGGACATCGGCGCCGCCGGCCGTGCGCACCGGCGGCGCCGATGCCCCGTCGGCCGAGGTGGCGCCGCGCAGCGGCGGGGCGGTCTCCGGCGTCGGCCCCCGAGCGTGGAACGTCGGCCGGCGCGGGCACGTCGTTCGGCGCGGGCACGTCGGCCGGCGCGGGCCCACCACTGCGGTGACCGGTCCGGGCACTCAGTGCGGAGGCTCGGCGCCGGCCACGCTCCAGGGGATCGCGATCCAGACGGTCTTGCCGCCCTCGGGCGTGGGGTCGACGTGCAGCCTTCCCCCGCATTCCGCGATGAGCCAGCGGATGATGACCATGCCGCGGCCGTTGTCCTGCTGCACGGCCGCGGGCAGGCGCTGGGGCCTGCGGGGATGGCTGTCCGTGACGCCGATGCACAGACGCTCGTCGCGCTCCAGCCGGACGTCCACCGTGAAGGTCGGGGACAGCCCGAAGGTGTGCTGGACGGCGTTGGTGGTGAGCTCGGAGACGATGAGACGCACCGTGTCGGCGGTGTCGGTCTCCCCCGGCACTCCCCATTCGGCGAGGACCTCGGAGACGTATCTGCGCGCGGCGGATACCGAGGCGGGATCGCTCGGCAGAGTGACGGAGGCTTCCTGATGGTCTGCCATGGCGAGCTGTCCCTTTCCCACCGGGGCTGCCGGAGCGCGGCACGTAGCGGATTGGATGCCGGAACAGCCTCGGACTGCGCTTCGCGCCAGACTGCCACTGTTGCCACCCCCATGGCAGGGGATCCACCTGGATATGCATATATCTGTCGCTCAAAGCGGTGAACTCTGCTACGCGAGAGCGTATTTGGGCGCACACTTGGCGCTGCGTCCGCCGGTGCCCGGCGGCCGTGGGGCAGCGGGGAACAGGAGGAGATTCGGCATGCGGCAGGGTCCCGCGGTGCGCCGGCGCAAGCTCGGGGAGGAACTGCGCGGTCTGCGGCTGGGCGTCGGCCTGACGAGCCGGGAGGCGGCGCTGCTCGTGGGCTGGAACCAGTCGAAGGTGAGCCGCATAGAGACCGGAACGAGCGGTGTGAAACCGGCCGATGTGGCCCGGCTGCTGGACGCCTACGGAGTCGCCGACCAACGGCTGCGCGAGCTGCTGGGGACGCTGGCCGGTACGGCGGACGGTGGAGGAAAGGGCTGGTGGCACGCGTACCGCGGGGTGATTCCGCCGCAGTACCGGGACTTCATCAGCCTGGAGTCCCAGGCGAGCGCGGCGCGCACCCTGGAGACCTCGGTGGTGCCCGGGCTGCTGCAGACGCCCGACTACGCGCGGGCGGTGACCCGTTCGGCACTGGAGAGCGTGCCGACGGCGACGGTCGACTCACTGGTGGAAGTGCGCATCGCGCGTCAGCGCGTGCTGCGGGCGGAACGCCCGCTGACCTTCAGTGCCGTGCTGGACGAGGCGGTCCTGCGGCGCCAGGTGGGCGGTCGGGAGGTGATGCGGGGACAGCTTCGTCGGGTGCTGGAGATGGCCCAACTCCCGCATGTTCGGTTGCAGGTGCTGCCCTTCTCGACGGGCGGCTACGTGGGACTGACTGGATCTTTCGTTATCTTCTCCTTTCCGAACACTTCTGATCTAGACGTGGTTGTTCTCGACCACTTGACGAGTAGTCTCTACCTCGAACGGAAGGAAGACCTCGAGACGTACGGCGCTGCTTTCCGCACCATGCAGGCGCATGCGCTCTCGCCGACTGACTCGTTGGATCTCGTCGCAGGGATCCGTGACGGCGTGTAGGGAAGGCACCCCCCAATGTCTGCTCACGACGCACGTGTACGCCCTCTGCCGGGCACGTCCTGGCAGCGCAGCAGCCGCAGCGTGGGAATGAACAACTGCGTGGAGACCGCCCTGTGCGCCGACGGCGCCCTGGCGGTGCGCGACTCGAAGAATCCCGGACTGCCGCTCCTCGTGTTCTCACCGGCCGCCTGGACCGGCTTCCTCAGTGGGCTGGGCGCGCCGTCGCGATGAACGGACCCGCGCCGCAAGCGCGGATCCCCTGCCCGGCCCGCCTCCTCATCCCGGTTCCGCCCGTACCCTCGGCGTGACCGGTGCCCCTCGGCGCCACCCCGGACGCCCGGCACCGTGTCCCAGGCCCGGCACCGGACCAGACGCGCGGCGTCCCACACGCGGTGCCGGGTCAGACACCGGGCGCCGTCTCCAGGATGGTGGCGACCGCCGCCCCGATCTGCCGATCGGTGAGGTCGGCGCGCGCGGTGAGCCTGATCCGTGAGATCCCGTCCGGCACGGACGGCGGCCGGAAGCACCCCACGGCCAGACCTGCGGCACGGCAGTCCGCCGCCCAGCGCACCGCCGACTCGGGTGAGGGCGCCTGTACGGAGACGACAGCCGCGTCGGGCCTGGCGGCGGTCAGTCCCGCCTCCGTCAGCCGCCCGTGCAACGTGCGCGCCACGACCCGGGCCCGGTCCGCGAGCGCGGGCTCACGGCGCAGGAGCCGCAGGCTCGCGAGGGAGGCGCCCACGGCGGCCGGGGCGAGCCCGGTGTCGAAGATGAACGTCCGGGCGGCATTGACGAGGTGCTCGACGACCCGCGCCGGGCCGAGGACCGCTCCGCCCTGGCTGCCCAGCGACTTGGAGAGGGTGAGCGTGGCGACGACACCCGTGGCCCCCGCGAGACCGGCGGCGTTCAGGGCTCCCCTGCCGCCTTCGCCGAGGACGCCGAAGCCGTGCGCGTCGTCCACCACCAGGGCCGCCCCGTGTGCGCGGCACACACCGGCGAGGGCGGCCAGCGGCGCGGCGTCGCCGTCCACCGAGAAGACCGAGTCGGTCACGAGCAGGGCTCGCCGGCCCGAGTGGGCGTCGAGCACCTTGGCCACGGCCTCCGGATCGGCGTGCGTCACGACGGCGGTATCCGCCCGCGACAGCCTGCAGCCGTCGACGATCGAGGCGTGGTTG
Source organism: Streptomyces sp. HNM0645 (assembly GCF_030056615.1). Lineage (NCBI taxonomy): Bacteria > Bacillati > Actinomycetota > Actinomycetes > Kitasatosporales > Streptomycetaceae > Streptomyces > Streptomyces sp. HNM0645. The sequence goes on from NZ_JASHLT010000014.1 coordinate 35,790, forward strand.
CCGGCGTCCGAGACGATGAGCGACCCGTGCGCGCTGAGCGCCGTGAGCGCCGCGAGGTTCGCCGCGTACCCCGAGGAGAACACCAGGGCCGCCTCGAACCCGCAGAACTCGGCGAGTTCGCGCTCCAGTTCCGCGTGCAGTTCGGTACTTCCGGTCACCAGCCGCGACCCGGTCGCCCCCGCTCCCCAGCGCCGGGCGGCCGAGGCGGCCGCCTCGGTGACCTCCGCCCGGCGAGTGAGGCCCAGGTAGTCGTTGCCGGCCAGGTCGAGCAGGGCCGACTCGGCGGGCCGGGGACGGAGCGCACGGACGAGGCCCGCCTCCGCACGGCGGCGTGCCGCGTCGTCCGTCCAGTCGAAAGGATCCTGAGGCACTGGGGGCATGGTCCGGTCCTTTTGTAGGCAGCGAACAGACCCTAGCGGGGGACGCCGGAGGTCAGAGTGTGGCCATACACACACCTCAAACGGGGGCTGTTGTGGAGTTCCTCCTTGGCCGGGGGGTGCCCGGTAGGCGAGGATCTGCGCCATGGACCTCCTGAACACGCTGGTGGACAAGGGCCTGCGGCGTGAGCTGCCGACCCGCGAAGAAGCGCTCGCCGTACTGGCGACCTCCGACGACGACCTGCTCGATGTGGTGGCCGCGGCCGGAAAGGTGCGCCGTCAGTGGTTCGGGCGGCGGGTGAAACTGAACTATCTCGTCAACCTCAAGTCCGGGCTGTGTCCGGAGGACTGTTCGTACTGTTCCCAGCGGCTCGGTTCCAAGGCGGAGATCCTCAAGTACACCTGGCTGAAGCCGGACGAGGCCTCCGAGGCGGCGGCCGCCGGGGTCGCGGGCGGCGCGAAGCGGGTCTGCCTGGTCGCCAGCGGCCGCGGCCCCACGGACCGTGACGTCGATCGCGTCTCGAAGACCATCGCCGCCATCAAGGAGCAGAACGACGGCGTCGAGGTGTGCGCGTGTCTGGGACTGCTCTCCGAAGGCCAGGCGGAGCGGCTGCGCGAGGCCGGCGCCGACGCGTACAACCACAACCTCAACACGTCCGAGGGGACGTACGGGGACATCACGACCACCCACACGTACGCGGACCGCGTGGACACCGTCCAGAAGGCCCATGCCGCCGGACTGTCCGCCTGCTCGGGGCTGATCGCGGGCATGGGGGAGAGCGACGAGGACCTGGTCGACGTGGTGTTCGCGCTGCGGGAGCTGGACCCCGACTCGGTGCCGGTGAACTTCCTGATCCCGTTCGAGGGCACTCCCCTGGCGAAGGAATGGAATCTGACCCCTCAGCGGGCGCTGCGCATCCTCGCCATGGTGCGATTCGTGTGCCCGGACGTGGAGGTGCGCCTCGCGGGTGGTCGCGAGGTCCATCTGCGCACCCTGCAGCCGCTGGCGCTGCACCTGGTCAACTCGATCTTCCTTGGCGACTACCTCACCAGTGAGGGCCAGGCAGGCAAGGCGGACCTGGAGATGATCACGGACGCGGGCTTCGAGGTGGAGGGCTCGGACACCACGACGCTGCCGGCGCACCGTGCGGACGCCGCGTCGGGCGGCTGCGGTTCGCACGGCGGCGGGGGCTGCGCCCCGTGCGGCGACACCACCGGGGAATCCGCGCCGGAGGCCGCCGGCGCCTCCGGGGCGCGCCCCGACCTGGTGGCTGTCCGCCGCCGCGGCGCGGGAACCGACCTCGCCCCCAATGCGTAGCTCCGGGGCCCGCGATCTGGTGGCCCTGGACCGGGCCCACGTCTGGCACCCGTACGGTCCCATGCCGGGCCGTACGGACCCGCTGGTCGTGGAGTCCGCGTCCGGGGTGCGTCTCCGGCTCGCCGAGCCGGCACACGGGCAGACCGAATTGGTGGACGGCATGTCCTCCTGGTGGTCCGCGGTCCACGGCTACAACCACCCCGTACTCAACGAGGCCGCGCGCGGCCAGCTGGAGCGGATGAGTCACGTCATGTTCGGCGGGCTCACCCACGAGCCGGCCGTCCGGCTCTCGACCCGGCTCGTCGAGATCACTCCGGAGCCCCTGCGGCACGTCTTCCTCTGCGACTCGGGCTCGGTCTCCGTCGAGGTCGCGGTGAAGATGTGCCTCCAGTACTGGCGTTCGACGGGCCGTCCGGCCAAGCGCCGGCTGCTGACCTGGCGCGGCGGCTACCACGGCGACACCTGGCAGCCCATGTCGGTGTGCGACCCCGAGGGCGGGATGCACGAGTTGTGGTCCGGGGTCCTGCAGCGGCAGATCTTCGCCGACGCGCCCCCGGCCGGCCACGACCTGCCGTACGACCCCGCCTACGCGGACCATCTGCGCGCACTCGTCGCGCGGCATGCGGACGAACTCGCCGCTGTGATCGTGGAACCGGTGGTGCAGGGCGCGGGCGGGATGCGGTTCCACTCCCCCGCGTACCTGCGGGTGCTGCGGGAGGCGTGCGACGAGCACGACGTGCTGCTGGTCCTCGACGAGATCGCCACCGGATTCGGACGCACGGGCCGACTCTTCGCGGCGGAGCACGCGGGGATCTCACCCGATGTCATGTGCCTCGGCAAGGCGCTGACCGGCGGTTATCTGAGCATGGCCGCGACGCTGTGCACGGGGAGGGTGGCCGACGGCATCTCGCGCGGCGAGGTACCCGTGCTGGCGCACGGGCCGACCTTCATGGGCAATCCGCTCGCTTCGGCGGTCGCGTGCGCGTCGATCGACCTGCTGCTCTCCCAGGACTGGGAGCAGGAGGTCAAGCGCCTGGAGACCGGGCTCCGCGCGGGTCTCTCGGAGGCGGCCGGAATCGACGGCGTCCAGGAGGTCCGCGTTCTGGGCGGGATCGGCGTCGTCCAGTTGGACCACCCCGTGGACATGGCGGCGGCGACCGAGGCGGCCGTGCGCGAAGGCGTGTGGCTGCGGCCGTTCCGCGATCTGATCTACACCATGCCGCCGTACGTCACCGGCGACGCGGATCTCGCGCTGATCACGCGGGCGGTCCGCGCCGCCGCCACGGCGGGCTGAACCGGCGACGGTCCGGGGGACATTCCCCCCGCCCGTCCGTCCCCCACCAGCAAGGAGCACCATGGGCGTCATCGTCGTCAGCGGGACGGGTACCGAGATCGGAAAGACCGTCGTCACCGCGGCCGTCGCCGCGGCGGCCGCCGCGCAGGAGCGGAAGGTGGCGGTACTGAAACCCGCTCAGACGGGCCTCGCGCAGGGCCAGCCGGGTGACGCGCAGGAGGCGGCACGGCTCGCCGGCCCGGGGGTCACCGGGATCGAACTCGCCCGGTTCCCCGAGCCGCTCGCCCCGGCGACGGCCGCCCGCCGTGCCGGTATGGCGCCCGTCGGACCGCACGAGGTCGCCGACGCCGCCGCGAAGCTGGCGGAGGAGCACGATCTGGTACTGGTCGAGGGGGCGGGCGGGCTGCTCGTACGGTTCGACGGGCAGGGCGGCACGCTCGCGGACGCCGCCCGCCTGCTGGGCGCGCCCGTGCTGGTGGTGGCCCCGGCCGGGCTCGGGACACTCAACGCGACCGCGCTCACCGCGGAGGCCCTGCGCGCCCGCTCCCTGGAGCCCCTGGGTGTCGTGGTGGGCAGTTGGCCCGCGGCGCCGGACCTCGCCGCCCGCTGCAACCTCGCCGATCTGCCGGAGGCGGCCGGGGCGGGGCTGCTCGGCGCGGTCCCGGAGGGCTCCGGCTCGCTGGCGCCCGAGGCGTTCCGGGCCGCGGCGCCGCGCTGGCTGACGCCCGCGCTCGGCGGGTCATGGGACGCGGAGGCGTTCGCGGCGGACTTCGGGCCGGCCGTACGGTGAGCGCCGTGCGAGCACGGGTTGAGGAGATCGTCTTCGACTGCGCGGAGCCGTCGGCCCTCGCACGGTTCTGGGCCGGACTGCTCGGCGGTGAGGCCGTCGACCGGAGCCCCGACTGGGCGTACGTCGACCCGCCGGGCTTCGTTCGCGTCGCCTTCCAGCGGGTTCCCGAGGCAAAGACCACCAAGAACCGGCTGCATCTGGACGTGGACGCCGGCGACGTGGACGCGGCGGCCGCCGAGGCGGCCCGGCTCGGCGCGACTCCGGTGGGAGCCGTGGTCACCGACGGCGAAGGCCGCTTCCAGGTGATGCTGGACCCGGAAGGCAACGAGTTCTGCTTCGTCAGCGGCTGACGGCCTGCTCACGGCCGGGGCGTCGGCACGGGTGGGCAGGTGGTCGGACCGTACGCGGGAGGCACACGGGTGGCGGGGGCGGGTCGGCGCGGTCCCGGGCGCCACGGGCGCCCGGTGCACTGCTCGGGGCCGGCAGACCGGCCGGAAACCCCGGCTCCTTGCGGTGGAGGGGCGGCGTGTCTCGCCGGGGTGGCGGTGCGCCGCCGGCGAACGGGGCTGAGTGAGTGAGCGCGCCCGGGGGGAGAATCACCCTGTTCGCCGCCGCTCCGTCGGGAGACGGTTCGCACGGCGGGCGCCCGAGTCGTACTCCGGAGGAGGCCAGCCATGCCGTCGCGCAGCTCCAAGGTCCCCCGGGACGCCGTACACCATCCGCTGTTCGCCCGCTTCTACGCGCGGTTCAGTGTGGCGGCCGACCTCAAGGGCGGCATCGCCGCGCACCGCGGGGAACTGCTGACCGGCCTCTCGGGCCGTGTGATCGAGATCGGCGCGGGGAACGGGCTCAACTTCACGCACTACCCGGCGGCGGTCTCCGAGGTCGTCGCCCTGGAACCCGAGCGTACCCTTCGGCGGTTGGCGGTCACGGCCGCGATGCGCGCGGAGGTGCCGGTCGACGTGGTGCCGGGCGCTGCGGAAGCGCTGCCCGTGAAGAGCGAGGCTTTCGACGCGGCGGTCGCCTCCCTGGTGCTGTGCAGTGTGCGGGACCTGCCGCGCGCGCTCGCGGAGATCAGGCGCGTCCTGCGCCCCGGCGGTGAACTGCGGTTCTTCGAACACGGGGCCGCTCCGACCCGCCCGATGGCCGCGCTGCAGCGGGGACTGGACCGCACGGTGTGGCCACGGGTCTTCGGGGGCTGTCACACCTCCCGGGATCCGCTCGGCGCGATCGAGGCCGCCGGCTTCGAATTGGGGACGTACCGCAGACTGCGCGTGCCCGTGAAGGGACCGCGGCTGCCGACGTCCTTCTGCGTACTGGGGGTTGCGCGCCGGCCGCACGAGGACGCTCGCTGACCGCGCCGCACCGCACCGCGCCGCACCGCCCGGCTTCCGCCGACGGCGTGAACTCCGGCCCCGTGGCGGCGCCCGGACGTACGCCGGTGGGCCCGACCGTGTACCACGAGCCGGAAGGCGCCTGCCGACTCCCGGGGGTCACTCGATCCAGCCGCGCAACTCGCGTGCGATCCCGTGAACGCCGGTCTTGCCCTCCTTCACCAGCCGGGCGAGGTCGCGCACATGCTCCGGGGACGTGGCCACCCGCAGTCCGCTCGCGACGAGATAGCCGTAGGCGACGGCCGTCGCGAACATCGCGTTGGAGTGCTCCAGGGCAGGGACGTGCAGCAGCACCTGCATCAAGGCGGCCGCGCGCGTGTACGGGTCGTCGTAGACGGCCATTCCGAAGATCTCGGCCTCGTGGCGGCTGACCGCGGCGATGAGCGCACCCCAGTCGGTGACCTGCGGATCGCCGGGCGTCTTCTGCTCGGCGACCATGAGCAGCCAGGCGAGATCGATCGACAGACTCAACGCTTGCCCTGTATTTCCGACTTGGCGCGACGGGACCGGCGCCCGGTACCGTCCGGCTTCACGGCGGCACCCGACTCTGCGCCACCGTCGCCCGACGGGCCCACCGCGGGAGGCGCAGCCGGGGCCCCGAACTCCTCGGCGAACACCGACTCGTACTGCTTCATGAAGTCGGCTGCGGCCTCGACGAAAGCGCGCCCCGCCTCGCCCGCGTCCTGTTTGACGAGCTCCTCGATGTACCGATTCACACTGAGCCCGCGCTGATGCGCCCTGCGGCGCGCAGCTGCGGCGGTGCTCTCGTCCACCCGTACGTTCAGCTGTGTCTTGGCCACTCGTCCAAGCTAGCGCCGCCGCGCTAGTACCGGCAAGAGGAAGGGGAGTCCGGAGGGAGGACGTCCCTCGTCGCCGCTCTCACGTGAACGACTCCCGGAGAACGAGAGTTGACGAAGCCGGTCCGGTTCGTGCCCAGCGCGGCGACGCCCGCCCTGGGCACGGAAGGGCACGGAGGGGCACGGAGGGGCACGGAGGGGCACGGAGGGGCACGGAGGGGCACGGAGAAGTAACACGACACCGCAGGGGTGGAGTTCCCGCCGCCGGACAGGCGCGCGGTCCGGCAGCGGGCGCGGCGCGAGCGCTGCGGCTTCTCGTCGATGACGGTCCTCGACCCCTCGGCGGAGGCGTTCCGCCAGGTGGTCGAGGAGCCCGCGCGACACCTGAACCACCCGGTTGCGGCGCATGGCCGGGACGGTCGGGGGAAAGCGCGTGTCGGAGCGGGCGCGCGCGAGCGTGCCACCGAAACAGGTGCGGGGAGACTCCGACGTGGGCAAGGGCAGGCGCTGGGACGGCGGCACGGTGCGGCCTCGAGCGCACCGGTGGAGCCGGTGGTGCGGGCCGGCACGGCGGCGGAGCGACGCTCTGCCGGACGGTACGGCGCACGCGGCGGGCGGCACGGGGGAAGCACCCGGGAATCCCTTCGACTGCGCGACCGGGACGATGATGGGATGGCCGCCATGAGCGATCTTCGGACAAGGGCCGCCACCCCGGCCGATCTCGACGCCGTACTCGCCTTCTGGAAGGTGGCCGCCGAGGGCACGAGCATCAGCGACGACCGGGACGGGATCGAGCGGCTGGTGGCCGCGGACCCCGAGGCACTGATACTCGCCGAACGCGGCGGAGCACTGGCCGGAACGGTCATCGCGGGTTTCGACGGCTGGCGCTGTCATCTCTACCGGCTGGCGGTGCATCCCGATCACCGGCGGCAGGGGATCGCCGGCGCGCTGCTCGGGGCTGCGGAGGAGCGCTTCCTGCGCTTGGGCGGGCGGCGCTCGGACGCGATGGTGCGCGACCGGAACGAGTCCGCGCACCCCGCATGGAAGGCGGCCGGATACGCGCCCGAGCCGCAGTGGAGTCGCTGGGTGAAACCGCTCCGCTAGGAAGCGGCCGGGCACGGAAACGGCCGGAGCCGCCCCTTCCCGCCCCGGCCGGCCGCCGGACGTACGGGGGCAGGGCCCCTGCCCCCGGTAGGGGCACCCGGGCCCCGCCGGTCCCCGGACCGCCGTACCGGCCCATGACCGGGAGAGGCCGCTTCCTCTCCGTGTGGACGAAAGGTGTGAGTTCAAGCCCATGCGCGAGCCTCGGGTGGCAGACACCGCGCGGTCCTTCCCGCCCTGGCCGACCATGGGACGGAGGTGAACCGATGACCGAAGTGCTCCTGCTTCTCGTGGCAGTGCTGCTCGCGCTCGCCTGCGGGGGATTCGTCGCCGCCGAGTTCTCCCTCACCACCGTCGAGCGGGCCGAGCTCGAGAAGGCGGCCGAACGGGGAGAGCGCGGCGCCGGCAGCGCCCTGAAGGCGGTACGGGAACTCACCTTCCACCTCTCCGGCGCCCAGCTGGGCATCACGGTCACCAATCTCGTCGTCGGCATGCTCGCAGAGCCGTCCATCGCCAAGCTGATCAGCGGCCCGCTCAGGGCCCTGGGCGCCTCACCGTCCGTGGCGTCGTCCCTCGCTCTCGTCATCGGCACCGGACTGTCCACCGTGTTCCTGATGGTCGTGGGCGAGCTGGTCCCCAAGAACTGGGCGATCTCGCGACCGCTCGCGGTGGCCAGGGTGGTCGCCACACCGCAGCGGTTCTTCTCCGCGGCCTTCCGTCCGCTGATCGGCCATCTGAACAGCACGGCCAACCGCGTCGTGCGCGGGCTCGGCATGGAGCCCACCGAGGAACTGGCGTCCGCGCGCAGCCCGCAAGAGCTCGTCGCGCTGGCCCGCCACTCCGCCAAGAAGGGGGCGCTGGAGGCGGACACCGCGGAGATGTTCGTCCGGACCCTGATGCTCGCCGAACTGACGGCGGAGAACGTCATGACCCCGCGCGTCCAGGTCACCGCCCTCGACGCGCAGGCCACCGCCGAGGACGTCGCGAACGCCACGCGCGCCACGGGGCTGTCCCGCTTCCCCGTGTACCGGGGCGGTCTGGACACCGTCGTGGGGGTCGTGCCCATCAAGGACGTCCTGTCCGTACCGGCCGAGCGCCGACCGCGCCATCCGGTCTCCGAGCTGATGCGCGAACCGCTGCTCGTTCCTGCCACGCTGACCGTCGACCGGCTGCTCGACCTGCTGTCCGGCAAGCGGACCATGGCCGTCGTCATCGACGAGTACGGCGGCACGGCCGGTGTGGTGACACTGGAGGACATCGTCGAGGAGGTCGTCGGGGAGGTCCGGGACGAGCATGATCCGCACGAGACGCCGGATCTCGCCCGGGCGGGCGAGGACGCGGACGGCCGCGCGCTGTGGTCGGCCGATGGCGCGGCCCGGATGGACCAGCTCGAGGTCATCGGGCTGCGGGTGCCCGAAGGGCCGTACGAGACCCTGGCGGGCCTGATCGCGACGCGGCTGGGCCGGATCCCCGCCGTCGGCGACACCATCGAGCTGTCGGGATGGCGCCTCGACGTGGTCGACGCGTCGGGGCGGCGGGCGGCACGGGTGCTGCTCCACGAACCGCGGGTCGCTGACGAGCCCCCGGGGCAGCAGGGCCGGCTTCGCGGACAGCGACGGAGCCGGGACGCGGCGCCCACCGGAGCCGGGTCCGAGTCGTCCGCCGGAGCCGGGTCCGGCCCGTCCGACAGGCCTGAGGGGCGGGACGGGCCCGAAGCGCTCGACGAGCCTGATGCGGCGCCCGACGGGTCCGACGGTTCTCGGGCGAGGACAACGGAAGGCATGCCGGGCAGGCCGCGCGAGAGGGCGGCGCACGGGTACGACAGGTCCCCCGGTACGAGGGCGGGGGCGGAGGCACCCGACGCCTCCGGAGGACACCCGGACGCCTCCGGCCCCGCCGACCGGCCGGGGCTCCCCGGCGGGTCGGGAGGGACGGACGCGGGAGACACGGGCCGGGCCGGAAGCACCGGGGGCTCCGGGGGCTCCGGGGGCTCCGGCAGAGGGAGGGATGCACGATGACCGCGGTTCAGCTCTTCATCGGTCTGCTGACCCTGGTGGTCAATGCCTTCTTCGTCGGCGCCGAGTTCGCCATGATCTCCGTGCGCCGCAGCCAGATCGAGCCCGAGGCCGATGCCGGAAACCGGCGTGCCCGGAGCGTCATGTGGGGGCTGGAGCACGTCTCGGCCCTGCTCGCCACGGCCCAGCTCGGCATCACGCTGTGCACCCTGGTGCTGGGTGTGGTCGCGGAGCCGGCCATCGCCCATCTGCTGGAGCCGGTCTTCGACGCCGTCGGGGTGCCCAACGGGCTGATCCATCCGATCTCGTTCGTGATCGCCCTCGGCGTCGCCACCTATCTGCACATGCTGCTCGGTGAGATGGTCCCCAAGAACATCGCCCTCGCGGAGCCCGCCCGAGCCGCGCTGCTCCTCGGCCCTCCCCTGGTGGGGCTCACCCGGGCGCTGCGGCCGGTCATCTTCGCGATCAACGCCTTCGCCAACGCACTGCTGAAGCTGCTGCGGGTAGAGACCAGGGACGAGGTCTCCGCGACCTTCTCGGACGACGAGCTCGCCCGGATGGTCAGCGATTCCGGAGCCGCCGGGCTGCTCGACGACCGGGCCGCCGAGCGGCTGCAGGATGCCCTGGAACTGGGACGCCGCCCGGTCGTGGACGTGGTGACGCCCGTTGAGCGCGTGATCTACGCACAGGTCGGCACGACGCCCGAAGAGCTGGAGCGGCTCGCTGCGGAGTCCGGATTCTCGCGCTTCCCCGTCGTCGACAGCACTCGACGGATCCTCGGCTATCTGCATGTGAAGGACGCCCTGGACCAAGCACCCCGCAACAGGCCGTTCCCCGTGTCGGCGCTGCGGCCCATCGCCCGGGTCCGGGCCGAGACCCCGCTCGACGACGTGCTGACCGCCATGCGACGCAGCCGCACCCACCTCGCTGCGGTCCTGGACGAGAACGGGAAACTCGCAGGCCTGGTCACGATGGAGGACGTGCTCCGGATCCTTGTCGGGCCTCCGGGGCAGCTCCGCTGACGGGCGACGGTGGCTGGGAGCAGCGGCGAGCACGCGGCATACCGCGCGGTATGATCGCATCGCCATGGAGATGAATGCCTCATACACCAGTCTTGTCGCGGTCGGTGACTCGTTCACCGAGGGCATGTCCGACCTGCTCCCCGACGGCACGTACCGGGGCTGGGCGGATCTCCTCGCCGCCCGGCTGGCAGCCCGCGCCCCCGGCTTCCGGTACGCGAACCTGGCCGTCCGGGGCAAGCTCATCGGGCAGATCGTCGAGGAGCAGGTGGGCCTCGCCGCCGCCATGCGGGCGGACGTGGTGACGCTGGTCGGCGGCCTCAACGACGCGCTGCGCCCCAAGTGCGACCTGGTCCGGGTACGCGACCTGCTGGAAGAGGCCGTGGAACGCCTCGCTCCCAGCTGCCGCCGGCTGGTACTGATGCGCAGCCCGGGACGGCAGGGTCCGGTGATGGAACGCTTCCGGCCCCGCATGGAGGAGCTCTTCGAGCACATCGACGGTCTGGCGGCCCGCCACGGCGCGCTGGTGGTCGACCTGTACGGAGCCGACGTCCTCGGCGACCAGCGCATGTGGGACGTGGACCGGCTGCATCTGACGGCCGAGGGCCATCGGAGGGTCGCCGAAGCCGTCTGGCAGACGCTGGGCCTGGCCGCCGAGGACGACTGGCGGTCCCCCCTCCCCCCGCCTGCGCCTCTCGGCTGGGCGGCCCGCCGGTCCGCCGATCTCCGGTTCGCCCGGGAACACCTGATTCCGTGGATCGGGCGCCGTGTGACCGGACGCTCGTCGGGTGACGGTCTGCCGCCGAAGAGGCCCGAGCTGCTGGTGTGGGACGCGGACGGGAGCAGTCGGGCGGGACGGCAGGGCGCCGACCTCTCGTAGCAAGCCACAAACCGGGGCGGGGCGCTGGCCTGCGTGAACCGCCAGTAGAATCCGTACACGTGACAGCAAAGCCTCGTATTCCCAACGTCCTGGCCGGCCGCTACGCCTCCGTGCAGCTCGCCGAGCTGTGGTCCCCCGAGCACAAGGTGAAGCTGGAGCGTCAGCTCTGGCTGGCTGTGCTGCGTGCGCAGAAGGACCTCGGGATCGAGGTGCCGGACACCGCCCTCGCCGACTACGAGCGGGTCCTCGACGACGTCGACCTGTCGTCGATCGCCGAGCGGGAGAAGGTCACCCGGCACGACGTCAAGGCGCGGATCGAGGAGTTCAACGCCCTTGCCGGGCACGAGCACGTGCACAAGGGCATGACCTCCCGCGACCTCACCGAGAACGTCGAGCAGCTCCAGATCCGGCTCTCGCTCGAGCTGATGCGGGACCGGACGGTCGCCGTGCTGGCACGACTCGGCAAGCTCTCCGCCGAATACGCCGAGCTGGTGATGGCGGGACGCTCCCACAACGTCGCGGCACAGGCCACGACGCTGGGCAAGCGGTTCGCGACGACGGCCGACGAGTTGCTGGTCGCCCACGCCCGGGTGGAGGAGCTCCTCGCCCGCTACCCGCTGCGCGGCATCAAGGGGCCGGTCGGCACGGCTCAGGACATGCTGGACCTCCTCGGCGGGGACGCCACGAAGCTCGAGGCGCTGGAGCAGCGCATCGCGGGTCATCTCGGCTTCGCTCATGCCTTCACCTCCGTGGGACAGGTCTATCCGCGGTCGCTGGACTACGACGTGGTCACGTCGCTGGTGCAACTCGCCGCCGCGCCGTCGTCGTTGGCGAAGACGATCCGGCTGATGGCCGGGCACGAACTCGTCACCGAGGGCTTCAAGCCGGGCCAGGTCGGCTCCTCGGCGATGCCGCACAAGATGAACACCCGCTCCTGCGAGCGCGTCAACGGCCTCATGGTCATCCTGCGCGGCTACGCCTCGATGACCGGCGAGCTGGCGGGCGACCAGTGGAACGAGGGCGACGTCTCCTGCTCGGTCGTACGGCGGATCGCCCTCCCGGACGCGTTCTTCGCGTTCGACGGTCTGCTGGAGACCTTCCTGACCGTGCTCGACGAGTTCGGGGCCTTCCCCGCGGTCGTGGCCCGCGAGCTCGACCGGTACCTGCCGTTCCTGGCGACCACCAAGGTGCTGATGGGCGCCGTGCGGGCGGGTGTCGGCCGCGAGGTCGCCCACGAGGCCATCAAGGAGCATGCGGTCGCCTCCGCCCTGGCCATGCGCGAGCAGGGTGCCGAGCGGAACGAGCTGCTGGACAGGCTCGCCGCCGACGACCGCATTCCGCTGGACCGCGCCGGGCTGGACGCGCTGATGGCGGACAAGCTGTCCTTCACCGGTGCGGCGGGTGAACAGGTCGCCTCGGTGGTCTCCCGCGTCGAGGAGATCGCCAAGCAGCACCCGGAGGCCGCCGCGTACACGCCGGGTTCCATCCTCTGATCCGATCCCGCACATGCCCCGGATCACCGCCGCCGAGCTGGAGGCCGCCCGCGATCGTCTCGTCCCCGATGTGATCGCGGACGGTCTGTCCGTCCTTTTCTGCGGCATCAATCCGGGACTGATGACGGCAGCGACCGGTCACCACTTCGCCCGGCCCGGGAACCGCTTCTGGCCCGTGCTCCACGCGTCGGGCTTCACCCCACGGCAGCTGAAGCCGTCCGAGCAGGACGAACTCCTGGCCCACGGCCTGGGCATCACCAACGTCGCGGCCCGGGCCACCGCGCGGGCGAACGAACTCTCCGACGAGGAGTTCCGCGAGGGCGGCCGGATCCTCAGGGAGAAGGTGGAGCACTATCGTCCCCGCTGGCTGGCCGTCGCGGGGATAACGGCCTACCGTACGGCCTTCGGTGACCCTGGGGCGCGCATCGGCGCACAGGACCGCATGATCGGCGACACCCGGATCTGGGCCCTGCCGAACCCCAGCGGGCTCAACGCCCACTGGACGCTGCAGACCATGGCGGAGGAGTACGGGCGGCTGCGCACGGCTGCGGCACCGCCCGGCTCCTGAACGCCGGACGCCGCGCTTGCGCAGGCGGGGTTACGTCGCGGAGGTGGTGTCCGGTGCCGCGTCGGGTGGGGGGTGCCTTCAAGGAGCGTCGTCCAGTGCACGAGGTCTCCCCGGACCTCAGGGCCGAGGGGAAGGATCGCAAGGCACCGGATCGACCTCGCCGTGGGCCTACTCGGTCGATACGGCAACCCACCGAGTCGCCGTGCCGGGCGTCGTGACGGGGCGAACGTCGTCTGATGCGGCACTAAGGGCTTGCAGATCATTAACATTCACCGAGAGCTGGTCACGAACCTCGTCCGGGATGCGCATACCACACCAACGAGCCCCCACACGGGAAGCAACACCTTGATTCCCTGCAACCCCTAGGGTGGGTCGATCTCGGTGACGACAGCCAGCAGCTGGTAGGGCAGTTCGGTGTCCCACTTCGAGACTCCCAGCACCACCCACTGTCCGTCGACGTGCCACAGATGCACGTCCGGCACCGATGCGCACAGCAGGTCCCAGGGCTGCGGAATGTGCTCCTCCTCGACGGATCTGGTCAGCATCGAACTCAGGCCGAAGACCTGTGGCCGGCCCCACCGTTCGCTGAGCACGGCGGCGAGCGCCTCTCGCTCGGCTTCGTACTGCTCCCCGACGACCTCCATGTGCGACCGTTGGTCCCAGAACTCCTCGCTCGTGCTCAGCTCGGCCGTGTGGTAACCCGGGGCACTGGTGCCCACGTCCGACCGGACCGGCTGCGCGGGGAAGGGCCGGGAGCGCAAAAGGTCGATGGTCGCCAGATGCCGTGCGATGGTCATGGATCCAGTAAACCTTTCCCCACTGACAGGTGGCGGACTGTCAGGCGTCCCTGCGCAGGGTCGCCCACCATCCGGCGAACACGGCGGAGGCAGCCCATGCGGCCGTGACCACCAAGCCGGTCCACGGACCGACGGATCCGTCCGGGTGCTGGTGGAGCACGAGTTGCCCGGCCCGGTCCGGCAGGTAGTCCGCGACGCTTCCCATCGTGTCACCCACGACGAAGGAGGCAATGAGGACGAAGGGTATGAGAATGCTCAATGCGGCCGTACCGCTGTGCAGAAGGGCCGTCGCGCCCGCGGCCAGCAGGGCGAGCAGGGCCAGGTAGACACCGCCTCCGATTGTCGCGCGCAGGGCACCCGGCTCGCCCAGGCCGATCGCGTAGCTGCCCATGAACAACTGAACGGAGAGGAACGTGGTGAACGTCGTCAGGATCCCCACGCTCAAGGCGAGCACACCGACGACCGTTGTCTTGGCGGCGTAGAAGCGCGTCCGGTCGGGCACGGCCGAGAGCGAGATACGCAGGGCGCCGCCGTGGTACTCGGACGACACGGCGGTCGCTCCGAAGCTGATGGCCGCTATCTGCCCGAAGTTCACGGCGTAGAAGGACCCGAACACGGGGTCGTAGCCCGTGTCGTGCGCCTCGGCCTGACCGACCGTGGTACCGACCAGCACGGCGAGGGCGACCGTGACGCCGAAGACAGCCAGCAGTGAACCGGCGGACGACCGCAGCGATCTGATCTTGATCCACTCCGAATGGATCACGGCGATGAGCGGCATCTCATACCTCCTGACGGGTCGACGGAGCACTGCTGACGAATTGCGCGTCGTCGGCGGTGAGGCGGAGATAGGCCTGCTCCAGCGACGTCCGCTCATCCGTCAGTTCGAGGACGGGTATCCCTTCGCGCGCGGCGATGGTGCCCACGTCCTCCGCCCTCAGCCCTGCGGCGCTGACGCGTCCGTCCTCGCCCAACTCGACGGAGTGTCCTCGTCGGGTCAGGGCGGCGACCAGTCTCGCCGGCTGGGTCGTGCGGAACCGTGCCCGCGGCGGAGCGCTCCCGGCGAGGAACGTCCGTATCGGGGTGTCGGCCAGAAGCCGTCCGCGGCCGAGCACGACGAGATGGTCGGCGAACTCGGCGGTCTCGCCCATCAGATGGCTGGAGACAAGAACCGTTCTCCCTTCCGCGGCCAGCCGCCGGAGCAGTCCACGGATCCAGACGACGCCTTCCGGGTCGAGTCCGTTGGACGGCTCGTCCAGCATGACCACCCCCGGATCGCCGAGCAGTGCTGCGGCGACTCCGAGTCGCTGCCGCATGCCCAGCGAGAACTCCCCGACCCGGCGGTGCGCGGTCTCGGTGAGTCCCGTCTCGTCCAGCACCTCCTCCACACGCCGATCGGGAATGCCGTTGGCGACGGTGAGGGATCGGAGATGGTTCCGGGCCGTCCGCGAGCCGTGTGCGGCGTGCGTGTCGAGCAGGGCCCCGACATGACGCAGGGGTGCGTGGAAGGAGCCGTAGGCACGGCCGCCGACGGAGGCACTGCCCGAAGTCGGACGGGCGAGTCCGAGGACGAGACGCATGGTCGTGGACTTGCCGGCGCCGTTCGGCCCGAGGAATCCCGTGACCCGTCCGGGGCGCACCGTGAACGTGAGCCGGTCCACGGCGCGGACGCCGGCGTAGTGCTTGGTGAGTTGCTGAACGTCGATCGTTTCCATGGGTTCAGCGTGGCCCTGAGCCGGATCCAACGGCTTCCCCCGGAAAGGGGGTTCGCTTCCCCCGTGCGGGGGAGGCCAGGCGATCACCGTGCTGACACGATGGCGGCATGTCCCGATTCATCCGGCTACTTTTCCGGTCGGTCACCTACACCCGTTGGCTGCACCTGTGCATACCGGTGCTGGTCTACGCGGTGTGGCTGTTCACGTTCCCGTCCGGACCGATGGTCCTCGTTCCGTTCCTGTTCCCATTGCTTCTCGGGCTCGTTCCCTCAGTCCGCACGGCCGAGGGGCTGCAGGCACGGCTTATGCTCGTGCGCGAGGAGCGGGACGCTCCGCATCCCAGCATCACCGTCGGTCCGGCCACGTCCTGGACGGACCGGTTGCGGACGGTGCTGTGGCTGGAGACACGGGCGGTACTCGCGGTGGCGACGGCCTTCGCAACGGTGCGGCTTCCCCTGCTCGCGGTGGATCTGGTCCGGGTCGCCGGCGGATCTGCGCCGGGCGAGGACTTCCTCTCGCCCGTCACCGGACCGCGTTGGCTGTACGGGGCACTGGCCCCGCTGCCGCTCCTGGCACTGCCGGTGGTGATCATGGGGCTGGGCGGACTGGTCACGGCCGTCGCCCGCCGGCTGCTCGGGCCGTCCGCGGCCGAGCGGCTGGCCGCGCTCGAAGCCCGTACCGAACTGCTGCTTGAACACAATCGGATCGCCCGGGAGCTGCACGACTCGATCGGGCACGCGCTGACGATCGTCGTGGTGCAGGCCGGAGCCGCCCGGGCTGCCGGAGACGGCGAGTTCACCGCACGCGCACTCGCGGCGATCGAGGAGACGGGCCGTGCCGCCATGGACGATCTCGAGCGCGTACTGACGGTCCTCCGCGCATCAGGAGGGAGGAACGGTCCGCGGCCCACGCTGGGAGAGGCCGATCACCTGCTGGAGTCGGCCCGCGCTTCGGGGGCACCGGTGGATGCCGTGATCTCGGGGGCCCTGGACACCGTGCCCGGGCCGGTGTCGCGCGAGGGTTACCGCATCCTCCAGGAGGCGCTGACGAACGTCCTGCGCCACTGCGGTCCCGTTCCTGTCCAGGTGAATGTGACGGTCGTGGACCGGAGTCTGGAGATGGAGGTGACCAACCCGCTTTCTGCCACGATCAGTAGGACGAGAGGCGGCAGCGGTCTGCGGGGCATACACGAGCGGGCGGCGCTGCTCGGTGGAGAAGCGCGCTCGGGCCCGCACGAGGAGGGCTGGAAGGTCCGCGTCCAGCTTCCGTTGGACGGAATACGCTGACGTGGTGTCCGTGAGCGTTCTCCTGGTCGACGACGAACCCCTGGTGCGTACGGGACTGCGCGTGGTCCTCGAAGCACAGCCCGACATCACCATCGTCGGTGAGGCGGCCGACGGAGCGGCCGTGCTGCCCATGGTGCGGAGCCTGCGTCCCGACGTCGTGGCCATGGATGTCCGGATGCCGCTCCTCGACGGCATCGAGGCGACGCGTGTGGTGCTCCGAGGCGTACCGGAGCCGCCAAGGATCCTGATCATCACGACCTTCGAGAACGACCAGTACGTGTATGAAGCGCTGCGGGCGGGAGCGGACGGCTTCCTCCTCAAACGCGCCCGGCCGACGGAGATCGTGCACGCGGTACGCCTGGTCGCCGAGGGAGGGTCCCTGTTGTTCCCCGCCGCGGTGCGCTCCCTCGCGGCCGAATACGGCAACTGCGCGGCACGCGCAGCGATGGAGAAGGCAGGGCTGACGGAGCGGGAGGGCACGGTGCTGCGGCTGATGACACGGGGCATGTCCAATGCGGAGATCGCCACGGAGCTGATGGTGGGGACGGAGACGGTGAAGACCCATGTCAGCGCCGTGCTGTCGAAGTTGGGCGCCCGGGACCGCACCCAGGCTGTGATCGCGGCGTACGAGTCCGGTTTCGTCGCCCCGGCCTGACCCCGGACGCTGCTCCTCCGGGACCTCTGAGGCATGGCTCGGAGTGCTCGCCGCGCCCCGCCGCCATTGAGTACGATCCGCCAGACACGCGTACGAGCTGGGAGGACACACCGTGGGCCGGCTGACCGGAGGCGACCCGTCGCTGCTGCGGCGGATCAATTCCGCGGTGGTACTCGACGCGCTGCGGGGGTCGGACTCCCCCACGCTCACCGATCTGACCCGGATCACGGGTCTGTCCCGGCCGACCGTCGAGGGCGTCCTCGAAGGGCTCGTCGCCTCCGGACTGGTCATGGAGACCGGACCCGGCGAGGGCGAGGTCCGCAGGCAGGGCCGGCCGGCACGCCGGTTCCGGTTCCGTGCCGAGGCCGGGCATCTTCTGGGTGTGGAGATCGGTCCTCATCGGGTCGCCGCGCTGCTCTCGGGCCTCGACGGCCGGATCATCGGGGCCGGCTCCCGGGAGGTGGGCGAGACCGCCTGCGCGGACGACCGCCTCGAACGGGTCCGCACCGTCGTCGCCGACGTACTGCGGCGGACCGGGGTCGCCAGGAGCTCGCTGCGCGCGGTCGGGGTGGGAACGCCGGGCATCGTCGAGGCGGACGGCACCGTCCGGCTGGGCACGGCGCTGCCCGGCTGGACGGGGCTGGCCTTGGGCGAGCGGATGAGGCGGTCGTTCCGGTGCCCGGTTCTGGTGGAGAACGACGCCAACGCGGCTGCCGTGGCCGAGCACTGGAAGGGGGCGGGGACGGATTCGGACGACATCGTCTTCGTCCTCGCGGGGCTCAGCCCCGGAGCGGGTTCGTTGATCGGCGGCCGGCTGCACCGGGGCTACGGCGGCGCGGCCGGCGAGATCGGCGCTCTGCATCTGCTCGGCAGGGACGTCACGCCGGAAACGCTCCTGTCGACGACCGGAGAGCCGCTGCATCCCCTGGACGAGCAGGCGGTGGCCAAGGTGTTCGCGGAGGCCCGCGAGGGTGACGAGCGGGCCCTGGCGGCGGTCGACCGGTTCATCCAGCGGCTGGTGCACGATGTTGCGGCGCTGGTGCTCGCGCTGGACCCGGAGCTGGTGGTGGTGGGTGGTTGGGCCGCGGGGCTGGACGGTGTGCTCGCTCCGCTTCGGAACGAACTGTCCCGCTACTGTCTGCGACCGCCTCGCGTGGAGCTCTCGCTGCTCGGCGAAGCGGCTGTGGCGACGGGAGCGCTGCGGCTGGCACTCGACCATGTGGAGGGGCAACTGTTCGCCGTCGAGGGTGCGGTCACGGCCCGGCGTTGAGCGTGTCGGGGCGGGGAGCCGGGCAGCGGTCAGGAGGCGCGGCGCCGGCTGTCGTGCCGGATCTCCAGGTCGCCCGAGTCGCCGAAGGTCAGCCGGCAGGTGTCGGCACGGTAGGTCGCGACCGACGCGATGGCGGTACGGCCCTCCGAGAAGTACCGGGTGGTGACGACGAGGACGGGGGCGCCGGGGAGGCGGTCCAGTTCCCTGGCGTCGTCGGCGCGCGCCGAGCCGAGCTCGACGGCGCGGTCCTGGCCCTCGAGGGTCAGACGCTGCAGCTCGCGCAGCACCCCTCGGGCGCGGGTCGCCCCCGAGGGGGCGTCGATCCCGGAGCGATCGGGCACGGAGGCGCCCGGGACGTAGAGGAGTTCGGTGGCCACCGGCTGACCGTGCGAGACGAGGAGCCTGCGCACGATGTGCACGGGCTCGTCGCTCTCCGTGTCGAGAACCCGCGCGACGGCGGCGGGCGGCACGGCCAGGGTGCAGTCGACGGCCTGCCAGGTATCTCCGGCGGCACCGGGCCAGTCGTTCGGTGAGGTGGAGACGTCCACCCCCACGCGGGGCGGGGCGACGGTGGTACCGACACCGCGGCGGCGCTGCAGCCTGCCTTCCAGCTCCAACTGCTCGAGAGCCTGACGGAGGGTGGCCCGAGCGACGCCGAATCGGGCGGCGAGTTCACGTTCGTTGGGCAGGATCTCCCCGACGGCGAAGTCGGAGTCGAGTGCCTCGCCGATCACGGTCTTCAGGTGCCAGTACTTCGGTTCCGGCACCTTTTCCAGCTGCGTGGTCCCCACCCTGTCCTCCGCAATCGCCGTGACCCCGGCGGCTTTCCGCGCCCTTGTTTATTAAAGGTTCCTGCACTAACTCTGCGACCATAGGGCGGCCCACCCCCTTGGTCAAGACCAATCCTGGGCCGGTTACACAGGGGAATCGACCGTTGCCACAGAGCGTTCACGCGACGTTTCCCGCCCAGGGAAGGCGCACGTGGCACTGCAACGGACCGGTCGCACGGCCGAGGTGACGTCACGGGAGGCCGCCGCCGTCACCCAGCACGGCCGGGCACCTCGCCTCGAGGGCCGCAGCTACGCCGTGAGCGCGGTGAGCTTGTCGGGGTTGCGGACGATGTAGACGCACTGGATGCGTCCGTCCCTGACCTCGATCTGGACGGCGGCGTCCGGCTTTCCCTCGGCCAGGACCAGCAGGCCCGGGGCGCCGTTGAGTTCGAGGATGCGGAACTCGGTTCCCGGGACGGGCTGCTGGGCCACGGCGAACAGGAAGCGCCCCACCTTGTCGGCGGACTCCATGACGCGCAGCGGGGCCTTCGCCTTCCCACCGCTGTCGCCGACGAGCCGGACATCGGGGGCGAGCAGGCCGAGCAGCGCCTCGAGGTCACCGCCGGACGCCGCGGCGAGGAACCGCTCGGTCAGATCGCGGCGCTCGGCCGGGTCCACGTCGTACCTCGGCTTGCGCTCGTCGACATGGCGCCGGGCGCGCCCCGCGAGCTGCCGTACGGCCGCCTCGCTGCGGTCGAGGGTCGTGGCGATCTCGCCGTAGGGGAAGCCGAAGGCCTCCCTCAGCACGAAGACCGCTCGTTCCAGGGGCGACAGGGACTCCAGCACCACGAGCACGGCAAGCGAGACGGATTCCGTCAGTTCGGCACGCTCGGCGGAATCGGGGACGGTGGTCCCGAAATGGGTGGCGATGGGCTCGGGCAGCCAGGGCCCCACATAGGTCTCACGGCGCGACTGGGCCTGCCGCAGCCGGTCGACGGCAAGCCGGGTGGTGACGCGCACGAGGTACCCGCGGGGCTCGCGGACGTCGGAGCGGTCCGCCGCGGACCACCGCAGCCATGCCTCCTGGACGACGTCCTCGGCGTCGGTGAAGCGGCCGAGCATGCGGTAGGCCACTCCCGTCAGCACGGAGCGGTGGGTCTCGAAGACATCGGTCGCCGTATCGCCTGCCACATGCTCATCCCAGCCCACTGCACCGGTGATGTCCAGGCGACTTCCGTGCGTCGCCGGCCACATCCGCGGCCGCCGCGAGCGGTTGCGGGCAGCCTTCCGGCGCCGGACGGCGGAAATGGGAGGCGCCACGTGGGACCAACACCCGAGTCCGGACCTCACGTTGGGACACATCCCTGCGCGCTACCCTCTTGTCCCGGGTGCTACTGGACGGTAATTGTTGCTGACAACGCGTATATGAAGTCACCGTCAGGAGCGGCAGCATGGTCTCGAAGGTCTCTTTCACGGTCGACGCCCCCGGCGGGCCCCACACGCTGTCGGTGGCGTACGAGCGTCTCGGCGCGGGTGAACCGCTGCTGCTCCTGCACGGCATCGGTCACCACTGGCAGGCGTGGGAGCCGGTCCTGCCGCTGCTCGCACCGGAACGCGACGTGATCGCGGTCGACCTCCCCGGCTTCGGCACGTCCCCCGCCCTGCCGCACGGCATGTCGTACCAGCTCTCCACCGTCGTCCCCGTGCTCGGCGCCCTCTGCGAGTCGCTCGGCATCGAGCGGCCCCATGTCGCGGGCAACTCGCTCGGCGGGCTCCTGGCGCTGGAACTCGGCCGGGAGAAGCTCGTACGGTCGGTCACCGCACTCTCGCCCGCCGGGTTCTGGACGGAGGGCGAGCGCCGCTACGCCTTCGGCACGCTGCTCGCCATGCGCCGCGGCGCCCGGCTGGTGCCCGAGCCGGTACTGGGCCGACTGTCCCGCACCGCCGCCGGACGGGCTGCGCTCACCAGCACCATCTACGCCCGCCCCGGACGCCGTTCACCGCAGGCGGTCGTGGCCGAGACCCTGGCCCTGCGCGACGCCGCCGGATTCCGAGAGACGCTCGACGCCGGACGCCGGGTACGGTTCACCTCCGACGTGCCCGATGTCCCGGTCACGGTCGCCTGGGGTGCCCGGGACCGGCTGCTGCTGCACCGCCAGGGCATCAGGGCCAAGCAGGCGATCCCCGGCGCACGGCTCGTCCGCCTGCCCGGCTGCGGCCATGTACCGATGAACGACGATCCCGCCCTCGTCGCACGCGTCATCCTCGACGGCAGCCGCTGACCTGCCTGGGACGGGCGAGGCCCGGCGCCCTGCGGAGATTTCCAGGTACTCGAACGGTGCAGGGCGTCACGGCCTCCGAAGGCTGCCGGATGGTCAACTGCCCAGCAACCCGAATCCATCAGACCCAGGGCAGACCATCTCCACGAAACCCGGGGCCTGACGGAGTGGGATCCGCACGACGATCGCCAACGCACTCGCAAGCGAGGGCACGACATCGTCACGGCACGACAGTCCGGCGCGAGTGCGAGAGGCGCTGCTCCTCAGCCCATCCCGTTCAGCGCCGCGTACCCGAGTTGCTCAAGGAGCAGTGCGCTCTCACGGGGCGCGTCGGTGGCCGCTGCGATCACCTGCTTGGCCACCGAAGCCGCCGCCGGCGGGTGTGCGGCCATCTCCGCGGCGATCTCCAGCGCCCGGTCCAGGCACGCTCCGCCTGGCTGGGTGACCTCGCTCAGCAGGCCCCAGGCGCATGCCTCAGCGGCGTCCATCCGTCGGCATCGCAGCACCAGATCGCGTGTCCGCGCCGGTCCCACGGCCCGGACCAGCCGTGTCACACCGCCGGAGCTGGGCAGGATCCCGATCCCCACTTCCGGCAGCCCGAACACGGCCGTCGAGTCAGCGACGCGGATGTCGGCGGCCAGGGCGAGTTCCAGCCCCCCTCCGAGGCAGTAGCCGGAGATCGCGGCGACCGTCGGCTGACGAAGGGCGGCGAACTTCTCGTACACGGAGCCGGTCGAGCGGTAGTACGCGGCGATGGTCTCCGGGGCCATCGCCTGCAGTTCGCTGGTGTCGGCGCCACTGGAGAAGACGCTTGGCCCTCCGGTCACCACCACGGCGCGGCTGTTGGCCACCTGCTCGCCGCCCAAGGCATTGAGCAGGGCCGCTTCCATGTGCGTGGAGAGGGCGTTCAGCTTCGCCTCGCGGCGAAGCGTCAGCACGGCGATCTCACCGTGCAGCAGGGTTTCGACGGTGCCCTGATGGGACGCGTCGCGGGTTCCGCCCCCGTCCTGTACGCCGGCGGGGCGGGTGTCGGGATGCATCGTTACTCCCCGGGTCGTGGTCGAGAGCGGAGCGGATCAGCGTTCGTGGATGAGCGTGCGTTCGTGCATGCCGGAACAGTCAGGGCACCTCGTTCGCGTCCTCACACGAGCGCGGAGGCTCCACGCGCGCGGGAGCCGGGTGCCCGGCACCCCAGGCGTCCGCACCGCCGTCGACGACGACGGTGGTACCCGTGACGTACGAGGCCGCGGGAGAGGCGAGGAAGGCGATGACGCCGGAGATGTCCTCCGGGCGGCCGAACCGTCCCAGCGGCACCGATCGTTCCCAGCTCCGCAGGTCGGCCTCGGGGTAGTTCTCGGCGAGACCTTCGGTGGCGATGGTGCCGGGCGCCACGCAAACGGAGCGGATCCCGTAGCGACTCCACTCCTGACTGAGGCCGGCGGCGAGATTCTCCACCGCCGCCCGCGCCGCCGCGGCGTGGGCGAAGCCGGGAATGCCCCGGCGCGGTGAGAAGGCGATGAAGAAGACCACCCCGGAGCGCTGGGGGATCATCGCCCGTCGGGCCACTTCTCGGGTGACCGCCCAGGCGGCGTCCACGGAGAGCCGGTGCACGGCCCGCCAGCCCTTGGGGCTGATCTCCTCCGCGGGGGCGGAGAACTGTCCCCCCGCGTTGTTGACCAGCACGTCGATGCGCCCGTACGTCTCCAAGGTCCGGTTGACCACTTCGGTGACCTGCTCCTCCTGCCGGATGTCCGCAGGTACCGCCAGGCAGGAACCGCCGAGTTCGGTCACGGCCTGCCGGGTCTCCTCCAGGGGACCGGCGCGGCGGCCGCAGATGACGACACCCGCTCCGGCGGCCGCAAGGTCCAGCGCGGTGGCCCGGCCGATACCGGTGCCCCCACCGGTCACCAGAGCCACCGCACCCGTGTGGACGCCGGGGCGGAGTACGCGCCCGGACGCGGTTTCCGGGCAGGGAGATGCCGGATGTGAGGTGCTCCGCACGGACCCTCCTGATCGAGCCACGACGCTGACTAATTAATCAGTTACTCGGACGGGGAGGGTCGATGTCAAGCACTTCGCGTCGCCGCGACTCGCCGCCTCGGACCGGCACCGACCCGGGACGGCGAGACCGTGGAGCCGACGGAAGGGCGCCGCAAGTCTTGACAAGCGACGTCGCGAACCGGTTTCCTGACTGATTAGTTAGTCAATCACTCGAGTATGTGGCCCGCGGTCCGCGCGGAAGGCTCCGGAGGGCCGAGAGTAGGGGTGAACACCGTGCGAACGACCCTGCCCGGAACCGACTACCATGACCCGGCGGTATTCGAACTCGACCGGGAGACCGTATTCTTCAGGTCCTGGATCTGCGTGGGTCGCACTGAGGATCTCCTCGAAGTAGGGCAGTGGATCACGGTCGACGTCGTAGGTGAGAGCGTTCTCATAGCGCGCGGCGAAGACGACGCGCTCCGGGCCTTCTACAACGTGTGCCGCCACAGAGGATCCCGATTGTGCGACGGAGCTTCCGGCCGTGTGAGGTCTGCCTTCAGTTGTCCGTACCATGCTTGGAGCTACACGCTCGACGGAAGACTTCGGGGCACTCCGAACGTCGACCGCACCGAAGTCGTACGCGAGGACCACAGCCTCTGGCCGGTGCACGTCGACACCTGGAACGGGTTCGTCTTCGTCAATCTCGACAGAGGAGCACCAGCGCCCCTCCGCTCCGAACTGGCGAAGAGCGATGGAGTCCTCGATCTTGAGCGGTTCGACATAGCCGCCCTCCGGCGAGGGTTCCGTACAACGCATGAGGTCCAGGCCAACTGGAAGATCCTGGTCTCCAATTACAACGAGTGCCTCCACTGCCCCACCGTGCACCCGGAACTGGTGGACCTGGTACCGGCCTTTCGTTCAGGATCCGTCTTCGAAGAAGGAAGAGGCGATGGCGGCGTCTCCCTGGCCGACGGGAGGAACAGCGTCGCTGACGAGCCGGACTCGAAGCTCCTTCCGATCCCGGGTATGACCGGAGAAGCGGCCACTTCGTACTACGGCGCCCTCGTGTTCCCGGCCATGTTCCTGGACGTCAGCGGATGTGAAGCCATCGCCAGCATGATCCAGCCGACCGGCCCCACGAGCAGCAGAATCGTCACGGACTATCTGTTCCATCCTGACAGTGTGAGCAGCGAGGACTTCGACCCCGGCCCCGTTGTCAGATTCAACGAGCTGGTGGCGCAGCAGGACAACGCGGTGTGCGAGCGTGCCCAGAAGGGCGTCATGTCGAGAGCTTTTGTCCATGGCATCTACCCTGAGAAGGACGCGGAGGTATACGAGTTCGACCTTCGCTACAGGCAACTTCGCGACGACGTCGACGTTGCGCCGCGCTGAAGTTCCGACCGGTGTGCGGGCTGCCTCCGCCGGGCCCTCCGGAGCGCGGCGGGTTCCACCACCGGGTGACAGTGGCCGGTCCCGAGGGCCCGCGGCGCACCGGTGAGCCCGTGCACGGCACGTTCCGCACCGCTCCCGCGGGGCGCCGGGCGGGACGCGTTTCCCTGGTCGGGCGGCATCGCCGGGCGGGGCCGGGACATCGACCCGGACGTCGGCGGGTGCCGCGCACGCCGTACCGACCGGGCCCCTGCCGTTCCTGCCCGGCCCTCCGCCCGGCACCGGCACCCGGCACCCGGCCACGGTCTCGGCGCCCGTCACACCGAGGACCTGCTCCCGGCCGTCGACGTCCTTCCCGTGCTCGCGGCCCGTGGCCAACTCGACGCAGGTCGGCTGGGACATGACGTTGCGGAGCCCGTCGCCCTTGGTACGGTCGAGCCGAACCGGCTGGCGGACTCGGCCCGATCGGCCTCCGCGACCGGTGCATACGCGACGACGTGGTCGGCGCTGGGGGCGGCCTCGCCCGGCCTGCTGGACGGCGGTGATCCACCGCGGGGCTCGGGGCACGCTTTCCGCGGCAGTCGACTGCGCGGAGCGGTGCGGGGGCCGCCGTGTCGGCGGCCCGTTCCGAGGAGCCCGCCGGCCTCCACGAGCCGGCCGCGCGGGACCTCCGGCTGGTCGCCCAGGCGAGCCCGCTGTTGGCCGCCTTGCGCCATCGCCGTGATCCTTCAACGACAGATTCGGGAGAAAGCGGGCCACAACATGCAAGAACCGGCCTTAACCCATCAGTCACAAAGCGTTCGTGATCAGGCAACACCACTCGGTCACAGTGATGGCATGACTGACGTGCGCTCCGCGAAGAGCACTCGCCGCCACCACTGGCGGCGGGATCTGGTCGAACTGGCCGCCCTGTTCACCGCCGTCGCCGTGGCCGACGCCATAGCGAACATGATCGCCCATGGCCCCGACGGGCCGTACCTGCTCGTCGTCTCGGCGGTCGCGCTCACCGCCACGGCGGCGTTCCACACCTGGTGGGCACGCCGCCACAGCCATGCGCCTCCGACCGCCGGCTCGCTCGGCGCCACCGACCCCGCCGGCGCGCGGGAACCGGCTCCCCGCGAGACCGGGCTGTGGCGGATGCGGACGACCGTCCGGGACGAGCCGGGCAGTCTCGCCGCCCTGTGTACGGCCCTGGCACGCCACGGGGTGGACATCCTGACGCTGCAGACGCACCCCCTGACGGACGGCACGGTCGACGAGTTCCTCCTGCGGGCGCCCGCCGCTCTCCAGGCCCGGGAGATCACCCACGCGGTGTCGGCGGCCGGCGGCGGCAGTACCTGGATCGAGCGCGCCGACGCCCACGACCTGGTCGACGCGCCCACCCGACTGCTGGGGCTGGCCACCCGCACCGCCCTCGACACGGCCGAGCTTCCGCTCGCACTCCGGCAGTTGCTCGGCCGGTGCACCATCCGCTCGCTGCCCGCCGAATCCCTCGGAGGCCGACCGATCGGTGAACCGGTACCCGAGGAGGGCGTCCTGGACGAGACGGTGATACGGCTGCGCGACCCGAACGGCGGCACGATCACGGTCGAACGCGCCTATCTGCCGTTCACCCCGACCGAGTTCGCCCGGGCCCGCGCCCTCGTCGAGCTCGACGCCCGCCTCGGCCCGCGCATCCCGCGCAGTCAGGACGTGCTGACCCTCCCGGAGGGCAACGAGATCACCGTCCGCCGCGCGGACCAGGGCGACGTCGCCACCGCCCGCGCGATGCACGACCGGTGCTCCGCACGGACTCTCGGGCTGCGCTATCACGGGCCCGTCGGCGACGCGGACCGCTATCTGAACCATCTCCTCAGCCCGAGGTTCGGCCGCACCCTCGCCGTGGAGACGGCGTCCGGCCGCATCGTCGCCCTCGGCCATCTCCTCTGGGACGGCGACGAGACGGAGGTCGCGATCCTCGTCGAGGACGACTGGCAGCGCCGCGGCATCGGTGCCGAACTGCTGCGCCGGCTGGTGGCGATGGCCGTCGAGGCGGGGTGCGCGAGCGTGTACGCCGTGACGCAGTCGTCCAACACCGGCATGGTCGCGGCCATGCGCGGACTCGGCCTCCCGCTCGACTACCAGATAGAGGAGGGCACCCTCGTGATCACCGCACGGCTGGGTGCGACTCCGGTGCGCTCGGGGCTTCCGCACGAGGCACCGCGTGCGCTGCCCCAGGGGCGGGAGCGTGCCCCGCAGCGGTCCGAACGGGGGCGCGCCGAGCGCTGAGCGCCTGGCACAGGTCGGCCCAGAGGTCCTCGACGTCCTCGAGTCCCACCGACATCCGCAGCAGCCGGTCGCCGACACCCGCGGCACGCCGGTCTCCCTCGGCCACGATCCGGTGGCTGATGGAGGCCGGGTGCTGGATCAGCGTGTCGACGCTGCCGAGACTGACGGCGGGCGTGATGAGCCGGACGCCGGCGATCACGTCGCGCGGATCCCCGTACACCTCGAAGGAGACCATGGCGCCGCCGACCGACGGGTAGTGGACCCGGGCGACACGCGGGTCCGCGGCGAGCCGGCGGGCGAGGTCGGCGGCGGTGACCGACGCGGCCCGGACCCGCACCGGCAGCGTGGACAGCCCGCGGAGCAGCAGATAGCCGGCCATCGGGTGCAGTACTCCGCCGGTCGCGAAGCGCACCTGACGCAGTGCGGCGGCGAACTCCTCGTCGCAGGCGACGACGCCTCCCATCACGTCGCCGTGGCCGCCGAGGTACTTGGTCGCGCTGTGCAGCACGATCCTGGCGCCCTGCTCCACGGGCCGCTGCAGCACCGGAGTGGCGAAGGTGCTGTCGACGAGCAGCGGGACCGAGCCGCAGGAGTGCGCGAGCGCCGCGATGTCGGCCTCGGTCAACGTCGGGTTGGCGGGGGTCTCGACCATCACGAGCCCCGTGTCGGGACGGATCGCGGCGGCGACGCCCGCCGGGTCGGTCCAGGTCACCTCGGTTCCGAGCAGTCCGCTCTCCAGCAGATGGTCGCTGCAGCCGTACAGCGGCCGGACCGCCACCACATGACGCAGCCCCATCGAAGCCCTGACCAGCAGCACCGCGGTGAGGGCGGCCATACCGCTGGCGAAGGCCACCGCGCTGTCGGTGCCCTCGAGACGGGCCAGCGCGGTCTCGAAGCGGGCCGTCGTCGGGTTGTCGAGCCGGGCGTACACGGGCGGCCCGTCCAGCTGCCCGCCGGTGGCGGCGAAGGCGTCGATACGCGCCGCCTCCGCCTCGATGTCGTGCGAGGGGTAAGTGGTGGAAAGGTCGATCGGTGCGGCATGCAGGCCGAGCTCCACGAGATCCTCGCGTCCGGCGTGCACGGCTTCGGTGGCGAGCGCCCGGATGCGTGCGGGGGCGTTCGAGGCGGCGGTTTCCATGGCGCGCACTGTGAACAATTACCGGGCGGTAGCGCGATCGCCCCGTGCTACGTTCGGGCCATGGCCGATTCTGTCGCTCTGGACCCGGTCGACCTGCACATACTGCGCATCCTGCAGAACGACGCCCGGACCACCTACCGGGAGGTGGCCGCAGAGGTGGGCGTCGCTCCCTCGACATGCCTGGACCGGGTGGGCCGGCTGCGCCGCAGCGGGATCATCCTCGGGCACCAGCTACGGCTCGATCCAGCCAAACTCGGCAGGGGACTCGAGGCACTCCTCATGGTCCAGGTACGCCCGCACCGCAGGGAACTGATCGGTCCGTTCGTCGAGCGGATCCGGGCCCTGCCCGAGTCACGTGCGCTCTTCCATCTGACCGGGCCCGACGACTATCTGGTCCACGTCGCCGTGACCGACACGGCGGACCTGCAGCGGCTGGTGCTCGACGAGTTCACGTCGCGGCGTGAAGTCGCCCGTGTGGAAACCCGTCTGATCTTCCAGCAATGGGAGTGCGGCCCCCTCCTCCCACCCGCGCAGGAGCCCTCCAGGCATGCTCATTTGTCAGCCGACTGAGCTCTCGTGAGATCGATCGGTGATGACGCCGGGCCCTCGCCCGTACCAGGATGAGCGCATGCCAGAGACACCGAGCAGCGCGCTGCCCCGCCAGGTCGCCGACGCCTACGTCGACGCACTCATCGCCCTCGACCCGATCACCGGTACCTACCTGGGAGTCCCGGAGAGCGCGGGCCGCCTCCCCGACTTCTCCCCGGCCGGCCAGGAGGCCGTGGCCGAACTCGCCCGCGCGACGCTCGTCCGGCTCGACGAGGCGGAGAAGCTTCCCGGCGCCGGCTCGGACGCGGAGCGGCGCTGCGGCCGTCTGCTGCGTGAAAGGCTCACCGCCGAACTCGCCGTGCACGACGCCGAGGAGGGTCTGCGCACCGTCAGCAATCTGCGCTCCCCCGCGCACAGCGTGCGCAATGTCTTCACCGTGATGCCGACGGCGTCCAAGGAGGACTGGACGGCGGTCGCGGAGCGTCTGCGGGCCGTCCCGGACTCCCTCGAGGGCTATCGCGCCTCGCTGGCCCTCGGCCTGGAGCGCAAGCTTCCCGGCGGTCCGCGCCCCACGGCCGCCTTCATCACACAGCTCGACGCGTGGACGGGCGGGTCGGACGGGCGCGGCTGGTTCGAGGACTTCGTCGCGGCCGGCCCGGACGAACTGCGGGCCGAGCTCGACAGCGCCGCGGTCCTCGCCACTTCGGCCTTCCGGTCGCTCCGCGACTGGATGCGCGAGGTGTACGCGCCCGCGATCGAGGGATCGGCCGACACCGTGGGCCGGGAGCGCTACGCCCGCTGGGTCCGCTTCTTCAACGGCACGGAACTCGACCTCGACGAGGCCTACGCGTACGGCTGGGCGGAGTACCACCGGCTGCTCGGCGAGATGAAGACCGAGGCGGACAAGATCCTTCCGGGTGCGGGCCCCTGGGAGGCGCTGGCCCACCTCGACGTGCACGGCACCCACATCGAGGGCGTCGAGGAAGTCCGCGAGTGGCTGCAGAAGCTCATGGACGAGGCTATCGACGCGCTGGACGGCACGCACTTCGAACTCGCCGACCGGGTACGGGTGGTGGAGTCCCGGATCGCGCCTCCCGGCGGCGCGGCCGCTCCCTACTACACGGGACCGTCCGAGGACTTCTCGCGCCCCGGCCGGACCTGGCTGCCGACCATGGGGGAGACCCGCTTCCCCGTGTACGACCTGGTATCGACCTGGTACCACGAGGGCGTACCGGGTCATCACCTGCAGATCGCGCAGTGGGTCCACGTCGCCGACCGGCTCTCGCGCTACCAGGCGACCGTCGGCGGGGTGAGCGCCAACGCGGAGGGCTGGGCGCTGTACGCCGAGCGTCTGATGGACGAACTCGGCTTCCTGCCCGACCCCGAGCGCAGGCTCGGCTACCTCGACGCCCAGATGATGCGGGCCTGCCGGGTCATCGTCGACATCGGTATGCACCTGGAGCTGGAGATCCCCGGGGACTCGCCGTTCCACCCCGGCGAGCGCTGGACGCCGGAGCTGGCCGAGGAGTTCTTCGGCCGGCACAGCGGACGGCCGGCCGACTTCGTCGAGAGCGAGCTGACGCGCTATCTCTCCATGCCCGCACAGGCCATCGGATACAAGCTGGGCGAGCGGGCCTGGCTGCTGGGCAAGGAGCGGGCCCGGGCCGCGCGCGGGGACGCCTTCGACGCGAAGGCGTGGCACATGGCGGCGCTGTCGCAGGGCCCACTGGGGCTGGACGATCTGGTGGACGAACTGTCGAAGCTCTGAGGCAGGACCTGCCGCTCCCCCGCCGTACGGGCCGCCGGGCGGTCCGCCCGTACGGCGGGGGTGCGGACCCGGGGTGCGGCGGTGTCCGGGGACGCCGCCGCACCGGTCATGACCCGGAAGCCGCCTTCGAGGCGATGGCCTGTCCCGTGACCCACTCGGCCTCGTGCGTTCGCCGGCCGGGAGATGAGCCGTACGGGATCGCCCGGCGTGCCCACCGGCCTGCCGGGAAGCGCGCGGCGACCCTCGTACGCCTCGCCCGTGACCTGGTCCGTGTCGATGGGGCCGGGGTCGACGGTGTTCACGGTCAACCGAGTGCTCCGAGAGAGCCGTGGCGAGAGTCCTGGCCGCGGAGGCCAGGGCGCCCTCGGCGAGGGCGGGTGTTCCGGACGCGCGGCCGCCGAGCGCGCGGCACCGCACGGCGTCCGCCGAGGGGCGAGGGTCCGGTGACCGCTCGACGGCCGGGTGCGTCGGGCCGCCTCGCCCCAGCGCCCCCGGGCCTCCCCGGCCACGTGTACCGTCAGCGCGGCGGCCCGCCGTACCCCAGCCACCGCCGCAGTCCGCCGCCCGCTCCCTGACCGTCCCGAGGAGGTCCCGGCCGGATCGGCGCGCTCGGCTCGGTGACGACGAGCGTTGTCGTACTCCTCGCCCCTCCCCCGGCGGCCGCTCAGCCGCCGACCGGGGCCGAGCGCAGCCGCACGGTCGACCCGTCGCGCTCCTTGACGACCTCCAGCTGGGCGGGGATCCGCCGACGCAGATCGCCGACGTGGCTGACGATGCCCACACTGCGGTCGCGTTCGCGCAGGGAGTCGAGGACGTCGAGCACTTCGTCGAGGGTCTGGTCGTCGAGGCTGCCGAAGCCCTCGTCGATGAACAGGGTGTCCAGGCGCACACCGCCGGCCTCCTCGGTGACGACGTCCGCGAGGCCGAGGGCGAGGGCGAGGGAGGCGAAGAACGTCTCGCCGCCGGACAGCGTCGCCGTGTCCCGCTCCTTGCCGGTCCACGCGTCGACCACGTGCAGACCGAGCCCGGAGCGCTTGCCTCCGGCCCGGGCGTCCGAGTGCACCAGCGTGTAGCGGCCCGCGGACATGCGCTGCAGCCTTACGGTGGCCGCCGCCGCGACCTGTTCCAGCCGGGCCGCCAGAACGTACGACTCCAGTCTCATCCGGCGTTCGTTGTCGGCGGAGGTGCCCGCGGCGAGGCCGGCCAGCCGGGCGACGCGCTCGTACTCGTCGCGCAGTGGACCGAGCCCGCGGGCTTCGTCCGCGGCCCGGCGGGAGAGACGGTCGAGCTCCGCACAGCGTTCGCGGGCGGAGTCGAGGGCCGAGACCGCGTCGCGCAGCGCATTCTCGGCGGCATCGGACGCGCGGAGCGCGGCCTCGGGCGCGGCGGCCGGCAGCGCCGCGGCGGAGCGGGGCTCCGGTTCGGCGAGGCGGTCGGCCACCGCGGCTTCCTCGGCCTGCCAGGCGTCGAGCCTCCGCTGGAGTTCGTGCTGTTCCGCGTCGTCGAGGAGCGCGGCGGCGGCCTCGGCGGGGGTGTCGTACCCGGCCCGGAACGCCGCGTCGGAGAGCCGGTCGTCGGCCTCCTTCAGCCGGAGGGCCGCGGTGTCCGCCGCGCGAACGGCCTCGGCCGCCCCGGACAGCAGCGCGATACGGCGTTCCAGCAGCGCGGTCCGCTCGGCGACGGTCCCGGAGCCGCCGACGGCCCGGGCCACCTCGGCGTCCAGCGCGGCCTGCTCGCTCAGGAGCGCTTCCCGCCGCGACGTCCGCGCGACGGCGCGCCGCTCCGCCTCCTGCCGTGCCGCCAGCCGCTCGCCGTACTCCCGTTCGGCCCGGTCCAGTTCCTCACGAACGGCGTGCGTACCGGCCGCCAGCGCGTGGGCGTCCCGGTGCTCGCGCTCCAGCCGGGCGACGACGGATTCCAGGTCCGCGACGGCCGGGTCGGCGCCGTCCTCGGCGGCGGTCCCGTGGACTCGGCCGTCGTGGTCGGCGACTGCCACGGGGTGGGGCGGCGGCCCCTCCGCCGCGGCCCGGCCCGGGGCGGTACCGGTGTCCCGCCGGGCGTCCTCGGCGCGGCGGCCGTCCGGTGCCGGGGCTGCCTCGCCGGCCGTGGTCCGGTCGCCGGAACCGTTCCGCCGCCCGCCGTGGCGCAGGTCGTCGGGGGCCGCGGACGGTGACGGAATGCCGGGTTCCGGCCGGGACGGCACCGTGCGGGGCCCTCCGCTCTCACGCACGTCCGCCGGACCGGACTCACGCGCCGCGTCCCTGGCAGCCGTGAACGACCCGCGCAGCACGGCCAGTTGCCGCTCCGCCTCGGCGCGGTCCCGGTCGGCGGCGGTGTACGCCCCGTACGCCGTGTCCTCGGCCGCGCGGTCCACGTGCTCAGCGCCGGCCTCGGCCGGTGCGGGGTGCTCCGCGGAACCGCAGACGGCGCAGGGTCGCCCGGGCTCGAGCCCCGCGGCGAGTTCGGCGGCGATGCCGCGCAGGCGGCGCTCCTTGAGGTCGAGCCAGGTCTCGCGGGCCGAGTCGGCCCGCTCGCGAGCGGAGCGGAGGTCGTCCTCGACGGCCTCGACCAAGGCGGCGAGGCGGTCGCGTTCACGGGCGGCGGACACCCGGCGGCGGGCAGGTTCCAGCCGTCCTGCGAGGTGTTCGGCCCGGGTGGCGGCGTCCTGCGCGGCCTCGATCCTGCCCTGGAGCGCGCGGCGCACCGAGTCCCAGTCGGCGAGCCAGCCCTCGGCCTCCTGGAGGAGTCCGTCGTCGTGCCGGGCCTGGCGGTCCAGTTCCCCGCGTTCACGGGTGATGTCGGCACTGCGCCGCTCCGCGCGCCTCGCGGCGTCCAGGCCACCCAGTTCCTGGCGCAGTTCGCGCTCCGCCCCGGAGAGCCGTTCCGCTCCGGCGTCCACCAGCGCCGCCGGAAGGGCCGCCCTCACCTGCTGCCAGGCCGTGTCGGCGGCCCGGTGCTCCCGTTCCGCCTCCTCGCGCAACCGGAGTGCGGGTCCGACCAGTTCGGCCTTTCGGGCCTGCTCCAGTCTCGCCCTCACGCGTTCCAGCGCGGGACGCCGGTCCTCCAGCTCCCCGGCCCGACGTACGGCGTCGGCGTGACGCTGCTGAAGTGCGGCCAGCTCCCGTTCGGCGTCCAGGGCCCGCCGGGCGTCGGACTGGCGGGTCTCGGCCGCGGACCGGGCCGAGGCCGCGACGGCGAGGGATTCCCGGGCGCCCGAGCGGGCCACGGCGGCCCACTGCAGCACGGCGCCGGCCAGGCCGGGTTCCCCCGGCCGGTGCGCCGGAGCGGGCCAGGCACCGGCCGTGCTCCCGGCCGCCTGCCGCATCCGGTGGGCCAGGGCCAGCAGTCGCTCGTCCCCGTCGCGCACCTGCTGCTCGGCGGCACGGCGCAAATCGGCGAGACGCTCCTCGACCAGGGCGAAGCGGCGGGTGTCGAACAGCCGGCCGAGCAGTTTTCCGCGCGCTTCGGCGTCCGCCCTCAGAAAGCGCGCGAAATCGCCCTGCGGCAGCAGGACGACCTGGCAGAACTGGTCCCGGCTCATGCCCACGAGCTGGGCGATCTCCTCGCCGATCTCCTGGTGGGAGCGGCTGAGCGCCTTCCATTCGCCGCGCCCCGCGTCGTACTCGCGCAGCCGGCTCTGGGCCTTCTCGGTGGTGAAGCCGGTGCCCTTCTTCTTGGGGCGGGGCTGTGCGGGCTGCCGGGTGATCTCCAGCCGGCGGCCGCCCACGGTCAGGTCCAGGCACACCTCGGTGTACGTGCCGACAGGGGCGTGATCGCTGCGCAGCGAGGTGCCGGGGCTCTGCCGGGCGCCGGGAACCGCGCCGTAGAGGGCGTAGCAGACCGCGTCCAGGACGGACGTCTTCCCCGCCCCGGTCGGCCCGTGGAGCAGGAAGAGACCGGCGGCGGACAGTGCGTCGAAGTCGACCCGCTGCCGTGCGCCGAAGGGCCCGAAGGCGGTGATCTCCAGCCGGTGCAACCTCACCCGGCCACCTCGCGGACGGCCGTGTCCACCCTTACGTCGTCGAAGGCGCCGCGGAGCACGGCCCGTTCGCGCTCGTCGGGGCCGCTGCCTCCGCGGACATGGGTCACGAAGTCCTCCGCGATCTGGTGGTCGTCACGGTCTCGCAGCCGCTCGGCGTAGGAGGCGACCGCGTCCTCGCCGCTGCGCTCGGGAGCGAAGACGAGGCTCAGGGTGTGGGGGAAGCGCCCGGCGAGCCGCGCCATGGGCTCGGCGGGCCGCACCGGGTCGGTGACGGTCGCCTCGACCCAGGAATCCTCGTGGCGTGCCAGCGCGGGATCCACCAGGAGCTCCTCGAGCCGGCCCTCGATGCGGGCGAGCGGCCGGGGCACCGGGCAGTCCAGCCGTTCCGCCGCGATCTCGCCGGCCGGGCCCAGCTCGACGAGCCACATGGTCTTGCGGTGGTGGGCCTCGGAGAACGAGTAGGCGATCGGGGAACCGGAGTACCGCACCCGCTCGTTGAGGGTCTGGCAGCCGTGCAGATGGCCCAGGGCCGTGTAGTCGACGCCGTCGAAGAGCCCGGAGGGGACGGCCGCGACGCCGCCGACGGTGATGTCCCGCTCGCTGTCGCTCGGTTCGCCGCCCGCGACGAAGGCATGCGCGAGGACGACGGAGCGGGTGCCCGGAGCCCGCTCCGCGAGGTCCGCCCTCACCCGGTCCACGGCCGCCCCGAGGACGGCCTCGTGGCCCGCCGTCTTCGTGCGGAACTCGTCCCGTACGAGGGCCGGTTCCAGATACGGCAGCCCGTAGAACGCGACGTCGCCGTGCGCGTCCCTCAGCACGACCGGGGTGGCGCAGCCCGCCGGGTCGGTGCGCAGATGGATCCCGGCGCGCTCGATCAGCCCGGAGGCGACTCCCAGCCGGCGGGCCGAGTCGTGGTTGCCGGAGATCATCACCGTGGGCACGCCCGCGTCGGCGAGCCGGTGCAGTACGCCGTCGAACAACTCCACGGCGGCCAGGGGCGGTACGGCCCTGTCGTAGACGTCGCCCGCCACGAGCACGGCGTCCACGTCGTGTTCGCGCGCCGTCGCGACCAGGTGGTCGAGGAACGCCTCCTGTGCGCCGAGCAGGCTCACCCGGTGGAACGAGCGCCCCAGATGCCAGTCCGACGTGTGCAGAAATCTCAAGAAAACGGCTCCGACCTGATCGTGTCCCCTCCCGGCCCGAAAGCCGGCACCCGGCGGGCGCGAGGTCCGCCGGAAGCACCGACCACGTTAGCGGCGGCGGCCGTCCGCTTCCCCGGAGGGCTCGGTTTTCACCCGTTTCCGGGAGCGATCCCCTCAATCCGGGCCGTGCTGCCCGGCTTCGGACGTCTCATGCCGTTCAGACGTCTCCGTACGCCTCTCCGCCGAGCTCCAGCCCCGCCGTCCCCGCGGTGGTGTCCGCGAGCCAGGCGCGGAAGGCGTCCACGTCCGAGTCCGGCAGGCCGATCTCGATCGTCACGGCCTCCCCGTACCGCACGTCCCGGACCTGGCGGCCGGTCGCGCGCAGATCGTTCTCGACCTTGCCGGCGCGCTGGTGGTCGACGGTGACGGTGGCGAGCCGGAAACGCTGCCTGGTCACGGTGCCGAGTACGTCCAGGGCCTCGCCGACCGCACCGCCGTAGGCACGGATGAGCCCGCCGGCGCCGAGCTTGACGCCGCCGTAGTACCGCGTCACGACGGCCACGGTGTAGCGGATGTCGCGACGGAGCAGCATCTGCAGCATCGGAACGCCGGCCGTCCCGCCGGGCTCGCCGTCGTCGCTCGCCTTCTGAACGGCGGCGTCGGCGCCGATGACGTACGCGAAGCAGTTGTGAGTGGCGGTCGGGTGCTCCCCGCGGACGCGCGCGACGAAGTCCTGCGCCTCCCGCTCGGTCGCTGCCGGGGCGAGCGCGCAGATGAAGCGCGATCGGTTGATCTCGGTCTCGTGCGCGCCCTCACTGGCGACCGTCCGGTACTGCTCCTGCATCCCGCCACCCTATGCCGCTCTCCGGCCCGCCCGGTCGCCGGGCGGGAATGGCGGGCCCGGGGGGCCGGTTGTCCCGGGCATGTACGCAGACGCAGAGACGATCCGGAAGATCCTCACGCAGACCGGTGACACCTGGGCCGTGGTGGGGCTGTCGAACAACACGTCCCGCGCCGCCCACGGGGTGGCCGCGGTGCTCCAGCGCTACGGCAAGCGCATCGTGCCGGTGCACCCGAAGGCAGAGACGGTGCACGGCGAGCAGGGGTACGCGTCGCTGGCCGACGTTCCGTTCGACGTCGACGTGGTGGACGTGTTCGTGAACAGCGGCCTCGCGGGCCACGTGGCCGACCAGGCCGTGGCCAAGGGCGCGAGGGCCGTGTGGTTCCAGCTGGGCGTCATCGACGAGGCGGCGTACGAGCGGACCCGCGCCGCAGGCCTGGAGATGGTCATGGACCGCTGCCCGGCGATCGAGATCCCGCTGCTGGACTGACGCGGTCCGGTCCGGCGGTGGCGTCCCGCCTGGTGGTGTAGCCGATCAAGTCGCCGGAATCCGCCGGCCGGCGACGGTGCTTCCGCACAACCGGGCGCTCAACTCGCCCCAGCAGGGCGCCTCGTAGACGGCCGGCTCGGCGCAGATCGCCTGGGGCCTCGTACCGGAACGCGTAAGGCTTGATCCCCTACACCCCGACGCGGGACGCGACCGGTCCGGCCCGTCCTGCAGGCGCCGAGTCGTCCGCGCACGGCGCCGTTCACGTCGCCCCGGGCCCTGGCCGGCACCGGTCACGCGGCGAGGGGTCGACCCGCCGCCGCACCTGCCCGCGACGACGACGCAGTCGGCCGAGGCGCCTAAGGGCTGTCCCGTAATCACCGGTGGATCAGCGCGCGGCGTCAGATGGGGTGCATCGCAAGGTGGAGGGTCGTCCTCATACTGGGCGTATTCGGGCGATCCGACAACGCAGCGAGGTGCCGCAGCTGTCGTCGTGCGCCCGCCGGGGATTACGGGACAGCCCTTAGGGGGTCGGCGCCGCGGTGCTCGACCAACACGCCCTACCGGCGACGGCCGGGACGGTGTCGACGTACGGCGACCGGCCGGCCGGGACGGTCGGGAGCGGGCCCGGTCGTCGTCGGGGGCGCCGGTGGGTGCACGCATACGGGCAGGCCGACAGTGGACGGGGTTCCCACCGCCGGGCGTCTCAGCGGACGGGCGGGATGGAGACGGCCATGGTCATCTCCACCGTCAGGGGCCCCGCGTTGCGGTAGACGTGCGGCACGTTCGCCTCGTAGGTGGCCGAGGTGCCGGCGGGCACGGCGTACGGCTCTCCGTCGACCACGAGGGTGAGCTCCCCCGAGGTGACGTGGAGGAGTTCCACCGTGCCGTCGGGATGGGGATCGGAGGCGCTCTCCTCGCCCGGCATCAGCGTCCAGGCCCACAGTTCCAGCGGGCCGCGCGCCTCCGTGCCGACGAGCAGGGTGGTCGAGCTGCCGCCGGGGGTGGACCACATCCGGACGGCCTGCTCGCGCGGCACGAGCTGGACCCGGGGGCCCCTCTCGTAGTCGAGGAGCGTGGTGATGCTGACCCCGAGCGCGTCGGCGAGCTTGACCGTCGTGCCCACGCTCGGATTTGTGCGCGCCTGCTCGATCTGGATGATCATGCCGCGGCTGACACCCGAGCGGGCGGCGAGGGCGTCGAGCGTGAAACCCCGCTCGCCGCGCCAGCGCTTGAGGTTGCGGGCGAGCGACTGCGTGAGCTGGTCGAGGTCCGACACATTCCGTCCAATATATTAAATGAATAAGTTCAATACTTTGCACTACGGTGTGGTGCACCGGATCGTTCACCGAACTGTACTGCGAGGCACCGATGACAGCACTGTTCGCCCTGGCCACCAGCCTCCTGTGGGGACTGGCCGACTTCGGTGGCGGACTGCTGACGCGACGCACGCCCGCACTGACCGTCGTGGTCGTCTCGCAGACGGTCGCCGTGGCCGTTCTCGGCGCGATCGTCGCGGCGACCGGCGGCTGGAGCGAGACGGGACCCCGGCTCTGGTACGCGGTGGCGGCCGGCGTCGTCGGGCCGGTCGCGATGCTGAGCTTCTACAAGGCGCTGGCACTCGGCCCCATGGGGGTGGTCTCCCCACTGGGGTCACTCGGGGTCGTCGTGCCGGTCTCGGTGGGCCTGCTCCTCGGTGAGCGGCCCGGACTGCTGCAGTTCGCCGGCATCGGCGTGGCCGTCGTGGGCGTCCTGCTCGCGGGCGGCCCGGAACTGCGGGGCGCGCCCGTACAGCGCCAGGCGGTCCTGCTGACCCTGCTCGCCGCGTTCGGCTTCGGCTCCGTCATGGCGCTCATCGCCGAGGCGTCGACCACCATCAGCGGCCTCTTCCTGGCGCTCTTCGTCCAGCGCGTCACGAACGTCCTGGTGGGTGGCGCGGCGCTGTACGCGTCGGTGAGGCGGGGCGGCCGCGCACTGCCGGAGGACGGCGGGCGGGATCTGATCGTCCGCTCGCTGCCGGCCCTCGCCTTCGTCGGCCTGGCGGACGTCGCCGCGAACGGTACGTACTCGATCGCCGCGCAGCGGGGCCCCGTCGCGGTCGCGGCGGTGCTCGCCTCGCTGTACCCCGTGGTCACGGCCCTGGCGGCGCGCGGTGTGCTCAAGGAACGGCTGCGCGCGGTGCAGGCCGCCGGCGCCGGGCTCGCGCTCGTCGGCACGGTCCTCCTGGCGACGGGCTGAACGGCGTCCGCCGACCCGGTCCCGCAGGACGGCGGACCGGTCACCGTTCCTCGAGTTCGGCGAGGGCGACCAGTTGCTCCGGAGTGACACCTTCCGGGATCGGCAGGGGCGCGGGGGTCCTCAGCGGTGGCTGCCAGCCCTGGACCGGGTCCCAGCTGCGGACCACCTTGGCCGGCGCCCCCGCGACCACCGCGTGGTCGGGCACCTCACCGCGGACGACGGCCCCGGCCGCGACCACCACGTTGCGGCCGAGCCTGGCCCCGGGCAGGATCACCGCGCCCGTGCCGAGCCAGCAGCCGGGCCCGATCTCCACGGGCTCGGCACGCGGCCACTGCTTGCCGACGGGCGTGTGCGGGTCGTCGTAGCTGTGATTGGTCGAGGTGATGTAGACGTACGGGCCGCAGTACGTGTCCGAGCCGATGGTGACCGTCGTGTCGGCGATGACATGACTGCCGCGACCGAGCACCACACCGTTGCCGAGGGTGAGGATCGGGTCGGGTCCGAGATCGAGGCCGGGCATCATGCCCGCGGTCAGCGTCACCTGCTCCGCGATGATGCAGTGCTCGCCGAGCTCGATCCACGCCTCGCCGAACACCGTTCCCTGCGGGAACGCCAGCCGGGTGCCGGTGCCGATCCTGCGGAAACGCAGCGGCCCGGGCCGCTCCGCGGTCACCGCGCCCGCTTCCCGCACCCAGGCCCAGCCACCGTGCACGGCCCGCGACAGCAGCCGCCGCCACCAGGCTGTCCGTGGGGAGAACGTGTTTCGGTTTTTCGGCACCAGGACACGTTAGTGGGCCCCGGTGCGGGCGACCCGGGACGCGCGCTGTGATCTTCGCCCCACGCCGTACGGCGCGCGGAATTGCGAGGGGCGGCCCAGACGGCAGTCTGGGGTGGGAGGACCCGCGTATCCGCGACGAGGGGACAAGGGGAAAGAGGCAGGGTGGCAGCAACCAGCGAACCGCTCCGTGATCTGGTAAGGCGTCATCGGGAGCCGGCGGTCGTCCAGACGGTGCGGTCCACCGCCGCCGCGGTCGTCTCCTACGTCATCGCCCTTCAGCTGAGCGGCGAGGCACTACCCCTGACGGCGCCGCTCACAGCGCTCCTCGTCGTCCAGGTCACCCTCTACTCGACGCTCACCACCGGCATCAGGAGGGTGAACTCGGTCGTGGCGGGCGTGCTGATCGCGATCGGCTTCAGCGCCCTGGTGGGGCTGAGCTGGTGGAGTCTGGGGCTGGTGATCCTCGCGTCGCTGGTGATCGGGCGGTTCGTGAAGGTCGGCGAGTTCGTGCCCGAGGTGGCGATCAGCGCCATGCTCGTCCTCGGCGTGACGCAGGTGACCGAGACGGGCTGGGACCGGGTACTCGAGACCTTGATCGGTGCCGTGGTGGGGCTGCTCTTCAACGTGCTCTTCGTGCCGCCCGTCTGGGTGAGCGACGCCAGCGCCGCGATCAGCGATCTGTCGGAGCGGATGCGGGGGCTGCTGGGGCACATCGCCGAGGAACTCGGCGAGCACACACCCGTGGCGCAGGCGGCGGCCCGGCTGCATGAGGCCCGTCGGCTCGACCACGACATCGTGCAGGTCGACGCCGCTCTGCGGCAGGCGGAGGAGAGCCTGCGGCTCAACCCGCGGGTCAAGGAGCCGGTGCTCTCCCGCGTCGTCCTCAGGACCGGGCTGGACGCACTGGAGATCTGCGCCGTGATCCTGCGGGTCTCCTGCCGGACGCTGACGGACCTGGCGAAGACCGAGCCCCAGGGGACCGTCTTCCCGCCGGCGGTGACCAAGGGACTGCAGGATCTGTTCGGTCATCTGTCCGATGCCATCGCGGCCTTCACGGCACTGATCACCACCCAGATGTCGGTCACCGGGGCGGACGCCGAGGCCCGGCTGTCGGAGGAGCTCGCCGAGGGGCGCGCCTGCCGGGACCGCGTCGCCGCGATGCTCCTCGACGACCTCCGCGAGGACCACACGAACTGGCAGCTGCACGGGGCCCTGCTCGCGGAGGCGGACCGGATCCTCGACGAACTGGACGTGGAGAAGCGCTCCGAACGCCTCATCGAGGAACTGGACCGGCACGCCCGCGAGCGCCTGTCGAGCCGCAGGTGGCTGGATGACGTGAAGGTCCGGATCCGCCGAAGCGTGGGGCGGAACGGGGGCTGAGGCCGGTGTACGGGGCGTCGCCGTACCGGGGGACCGGGGACGCACCGGGGCGGCCGCACCGGCACGGTGTGCGGTGCGGCCGCCCCGGGCATGAGCGGCGCGGGCCGGCTCAGCGGCCGGACTTCCTCATCCGCTCGCCGGTGTCGTGCGCGGCCTCTTGGGCCTTGCCCGCCAGCTCCTCGCCACGGCCCTCGACCTGCATCTGGCGGTCGCCCATGGCCTTGCCGGCGGTTTCCTTCATCTTGCCCTTGGCCTGCTTCGCCTTGGCCTTTGCCTTGCCCATGTCGGTTGTCCCTTCAGCGTGGGGGGTGGACTGGCAGGTCCAACCCTGCGCCCCTCACCCAGGGTTCGCAATCCGTGACGGTGCGCGCACGAGCGGTCGAGGGGCGGTCGTCAGTCCGGCGGCTCCGGGGTCGGACGAGTGCCCGGTTCGGGGTCGGCGGGCGGGGCCGGGTCCGGCGAGGGCTCGGACGGCAGGGGATCACGTGGTACGGGATCGGGACCGCTCGGCACCGGTTCGGGCCCGTCCGGGGGCGGTTCCTTCGGGGTGGTCATGACTGCGCCTTCCGGGTGTTTCGAAGGTCGGTCGGGTCCTGCGCACATCCGGGTACCCGTGTGACGGCGGGCAATGCCCGAACGGGATTCCCGGGGTGCGCGACTCCGCCGCGGGGCCGGCGGACCGGCTCGCGAGTGCCCGTACCGGCCCGTCGCCCGGTTCCTCCGGCCGTTCGCCGCCCGCCGCATCGGCCCGGGGGTTCCAGCCCCTGCCGGCCGGACGAGTGCGGGAGCGGACGGCCCGGAGGCCGAGGCGCCCGGCCCGCCCTCGGCCTCAGTCGTCGACCGTCTCCCGGTGGCCCTTCGCCAGCTCCAGGTACATCGCCGCGTTGAGCTTGATGCCCTCGCGCTCCTCGTCCGTGAGCTCGCGCTTGACCTTGGCGGGGACGCCGGCGACGAGGGAGCCCGGCGGTACGCGCATGCCCTGTGGCACCAGCGCCTGCGCCGCGACGAGCGACCCGGCGCCGATGTGGGCCCCGTTGAGGACGGTCGCGCCCATGCCCACGAGGACGTCGTCCTCGACGGTGCAGCCGTGGAGCACGGCGTTGTGGCCGACGGAGACGCGTGCGCCGACGGTCACCGGGAACCCGGGGTCGACGTGGACGGTGCAGTTGTCCTGGATGTTGCTGTCGGCCCCGAGGACGATCGGCCCGCAGTCCGCGCGCAGCACGGTGTGATACCAGACGCTCGCGCCCGCCGCCATGGTGACGTCCCCGATCACCACGGACGTCGGCGCGGTGAACGCCTCCGGGGAGATCCGCGGTTCCTTGCCGCCGACCGCCGAGATCAGTGCCCGCTCGCGCCCCGCCATCTTCTTCTCCTCACCGCCGCTACTTCCGTGCCGCGCCCACGTGCACCGTAGGCGATGCCGCGGCCGCGCCGTCCGCCGGGGCGGTGGCCGCGGCGGCGTCGGCCGCCCCGGCGCGCGCGGCCGCCTTCTTCGCCCGGCTCTTCAGTACGAGCATCGAGGTCAGGCCGAACGCCACGGCCAGGACGAGCCCCAGCCAGGAGAAGCGCTTCAGCCACGCCTCGGCGACGATGCCGACCGAGTACACGACGGCCGTCGTGCCGCCTGCCCAGAGGATGCCGCCGAAGACGTTGGCGATCAGGAACTTCCAGTACGGCATGCGCAGCACGCCGGCGAGGGGGCCGGCGAAGATACGCAGCAGGGCGACGAAACGGCCGAAGAAGACGGCCCACATGCCCCACCTCTGGAAGGACCGCTCGGCCAGCGCGATGTTGGCCTCGCTGAAGTGCTTGGGGAACTTGCCGCCACACCAGGCCAGCAGGGGCCGTCCGCCCCTGCGTCCGATGGCGTAGCCGATCGAGTCGCCGATGATCGCGCCGG
Organism: Streptomyces sp. HNM0645; assembly: GCF_030056615.1. Taxonomy (NCBI): domain Bacteria; kingdom Bacillati; phylum Actinomycetota; class Actinomycetes; order Kitasatosporales; family Streptomycetaceae; genus Streptomyces; species Streptomyces sp. HNM0645. The sequence goes on from NZ_JASHLT010000014.1 coordinate 79,451, forward strand.
CGGTGGCGCAGGTGCCGAGGACCCAGGGGTTGATGTCGCCGTGCTGGGAGGCGAGGAGGGCCGAGCTGACGAGGACGATCTCGCCCGGTAGCGGGATTCCGAGGCTCTCGAGTCCGATGACCGCGCCCACCAGGACGTAGACGGCCACCGCCGGCACGGTCTCGAGCCACTCCTGGACGTGCAACGCAGGATCCTCCCGTCGTCCCGGGCGCCGGCCCGTTGGTCGAGGAGCGGATGCCCGTGCCCGTGTGCGATCGGGCTCGGGCTGCCCGGCGTGCGCCCCCTGCGGCGCACGCCGGGCAGCCTACCTGGAGCGGAGGGCGTCCCCGCATCCGGCCACGGTCGCGGGGACGCTCCGGAATGCGGCGTCCGAGGACGGCGCGGCGACCTGCCCCCTTCGCCGCGGGCGGCTCGCGGACGGCCGCGCCGAGGCACCTGTCAGCCGTTCGGGCGCAGCGTCCAGACGACCGTCATCTCACCGGTCACCGCGTCGTCCGAGTCACGGGTGATCGCGACGGTCACCGGGAACTCGGGGCGCCCCGGGCGTCCAGTTCCGCGACGACCTCCGCCACCGGGCGCCCGAGGGTCGCGGTGGCGGTGACGACGCCCTTGGCGAGCTTCTTGCAGGCGATCTCGGCCTTCACCGCGAGCGGCACGGCACGGGTCAGCTGATCTCGGCCTTGAACTCCGCCGTGAACGAACGGCGAGGCCGAGACTTCTTCTTCCCCATGCCCTCCATCATGGACATCACCCTTCTCGGGGCTCAGCCCCCTGATCTCGGATGTCCGTCGAAGCGGATCAAGCCCCGCTCGTACAGATCCAGCAGGACCTGCTCGTACACCCAGCGGACACCTCACTGCGCCGTCTCGTTCTGAACCTGGACGGCACCGCCGAATCACCGACCGGGAACGACGGCCGCCTGGGCGACGCCCTGGTCGGCGAGGATTTTGGCGAGGCCACCGCCGAATATCATGCAGTTCCCGAAAACTACCCGAAGGCCGTGCGAGTGGACGACCGCAAGACGGGTAACCGCAGGTTCGACCAAGTGTGGAGAATCGAAGACGGAAAATACCTTATCGTCGAGGCCAAGGCTCCGAACGGCAAACCGACACCCCGGGACAGCGTCGACGGTAGACTGCGGGTTATGCAAGGGACTCGCGAGTACATTCTCGCCGTCTTCAGCGACATGCGAAAGCGCGCAGTGAAAGACCCTGCTGAGCGTGCTCACCACGGCACTCAAGTCAGGAAAGCTTGAGTACGTGATGGTCAAGGCGAACGAGAACACCGGCCGGTACGCCGGCAACGTGATGCAACACTTCGACATCGACCTGAGGGGCGGAGCAAACGGTGCCGACCGTACCGCGCCACAACTTTCCGACTGCTCACGCGGCGGACGGTGTGGACTTTCTCCATGAGGACACCCAGGAATGGATCAGCAGTCTGGAGTAATCTCCGGACGCAATCGACAGTGCATTCGATGCGGCATTGACGTTGACCAAGGCCCGCTGCGCACTGGGCCCAGAAGCAGCCGAGCACGACACCTGGGCATCCTTTGTCACAGCCATGCAGGCCGGGTCCGCACTGTTTGCCGCGGCGACCACAACGCAAGCCACGGTTGAGTGCCGAATCGACCGGGAGATCCGCACCATTCCCGCAACCGGTGTACAGCCTCACGCCCACGCGGGTAACTGGATCTCGGCCTTCTGGCTCGCGGTCACCTATCGCAGGAAGGACCGGATGACGGAACTTTGCAACGTTCCGGCCTCCCCACTTCGCGCTTCTGGCGCAGTTTTCGACGAATACATCTACTCCTGGATCGACACCCTGCAGTCGTACTGGCTTCAGGGCGAGGGACTGGGCGACAAGCTCGTTGCCACCGTCAACGGAACCGAGCCCGAAACCCTCGATACCGCCAACCGCGAGCTCGTATCCAAGGTCCTTTCTCCCCCAATCGGGCTGTTCTATCGGTTCGTTCGCCAAGACCACGATCAGTTCAATTCCGCCCTCCACGACGCACTCCGGTGGCACCAGGAGTACTGGACCGCCGATGAAGAGCGGGCCAACAGCGTAGGCGGCCTCGTCGCGCTCGGCCCCCTGGCGATCGCATGCCTGGCCTATGGCGCAGACTTCCCGATCGAGGTGGAGTCGGACCATCTGCCCAAGTATCTTCTGGAGCGTGGCTGGGTAGGCGAGTTCGAAACGTGATGCACTGTCACTTCGTAGTGGGTGGCAATTAGCCATGGCTGCGCAGGATTACGACAGTCAACTGCTGGAGTCGGTGTCGGTACGGCGCCGTCGGTTGCAGGATGCCCTGGTGTTCGGCGTCCAGCGGCACCGGCGGTCGCTGGACGAGCGGTTGGGGAAGGTGTTCGCCGGGGTGGTGATCGCGGCCGTTCTGTGTGCCGGCTGCGCGGGCTGGTCGTTCATTTCGCACCGGCTGATCGGGCAGGGCCCGTACGAACCTTCGGTGCAACCCCGCGCTTGCCCGGGAGGACTGCCGTGCAGAGGGGTCCAGTTGGAGCGCCCGCAGTCTCGCGAGGGACGAGCGTGGCGAGGACGAACGAGCGGGAGGCCGACGAGCGGGAGCCGTTGAGATATCGCCGCACCCCGTCGGTCGCAGTCGCCCCTTCAGCGCGCAGTCGACCGCTCTTCTGCGGTCCCGCGAGCATTGTCGTGGCCGACCAACATGCCGCCGTCAACCTGCGCGACCGGATCGTTGCTTGCGGCGTCCCCCATGAGCCAGCTCAGGCAGGCCACTCGGCCAGCCGTCGAAGACGGGCCGGGCCCGAAGGCTTTGGCCCGACCCGGCAGGAGTTTCCAGATAGCCCGACCGGCCGATCAACCGTTCAGCCGCAGGGTCCACACCACCGTCATCTCGCCCGTGACGGCCCCGTCCTCGCGCTGGATGGCGATCCCGACCGGGAACTCCGGCCGCTTGCCCGCGTCGAGTTCCGCAATGACCTCGGCCGCAGGGCGGCCCAGGGTCGCCGTGGCCGTCACCGGGCCCATGGCCAGCTTCTTGTACTCGATGTCGGCCCGCACCGCGAGCGGCACCGCGCGCGAGAGCTGGTCACCGAAGGCCGTGAGAACGATGGCACCGCTGGCGGATTCGGCCAACGTGAACATGGCGCCCGCGTGGGGTCCGCCAAGGTGATTGTGGTAGTCCGGCTGGTCCGGGAGCCGGAGCACGGCGCGCTCCGGGGTCACCTCGACGAACTCGAGGTTCAGAGTGCGCACCATCGGGACCGCAGTGGCCAGCATTTCGCCCATCGAGGCGCTGTCGACTGTCATGAGTAAGATATTACCGGTGAGTAGTAATGTCGGCCACCCCCTACGCCCCACCTCCGACCCGAAAGGAGCCCCTCGCGCCACGCACCCTCTCCGGCGCCGGAACCACCAGCCCGGCACGGAACACCGACGTGCGGGTATCGACCCTCACACCCCGGCGTGCGGTCCGCCGACGCGGTTGGGGTAGTCGGCCTGGTCCGGCAACCGGACGAGGGCACGCCGGGCGGAGGTCTCCAGGAACTCCAGGTCCAGGGGCCTGGCCATGGGGACCGCGGCGGCGAGCAGCCCACCGACGGACATCCGGTCTGCACTCACACCCCGGATGTTACCCACGAGTAGGCGGCTTCGCCCCCCTCACAGGGGCGGACGTGCCATCGAACACGCCGCACCTCTATGGTTACTCGCCATGTGGCCAGGACAGCAGCCGCCCGGGGGCGAGCAGAACCCGCAGGACCAGAACCCTTACACGCAGCCGGGGTACCAGCAGCCGAACCCCTACCAGCAACCGGGCTACCCGCAGCAGCCCGGGTACCCGCAGCAGGGTTACCAGCAGCCCGGTCCGTACCAGCAGCCGACCGCGCCGCAGTACACCGTCCCCGGACCGCCGCCGTCCGGCGGTCCCTCCCCGGAGCGGAAGAAGACGGTCGTCGTCGCGATCGTCGCCGCCACGGCCGTGGTCGCCGCGGCCGTGATCACCGGCGCCCTGGCGCTCCGGGACGACGACGAGGGCCCGGAGGCCTCGGGCGGCGGCAAGCCCGCCGCGTCTTCGTCACAGCCCACCGAGGCCCCCTCCCCCACCGACAACCCGCGCGACGGCTCGGGAGGTGCCGAGCCGACGATCCCGGGCTGGAAGGTCGTCACCAACCCCAAGCACGGCACGCAGTTCGACGTGCCGGAGGGCTGGGAGGTCGCCGGCACGGGCGTGGCCACCGGCTTCGAGGACGAGAAGAAGGGCGACGGTTCGCCCGTCGTCGTGATGACCGCGCCGGCCTACTTCAAGAGCAAGTGGTGCTCGGTCGACTCCGACCTCGACGGCAAGGCCGAGGACACCGGACTGGGCGCGACCGGCACCAAGGGCGGCCAGGGCGCGAAGAACACCGCCGAGGCCGCGTACAACGAGGCCGGCAACTGGGTCTGGGCCGCCTACGCCCAGACGGAGCCCAAGGGCACCGTCAAGGTCACCAAGGCGCAGCCGTACACGACCGAGTCGGGGCTCAGCGGCCATGTCGCGACGGCGACCGCGATCGGGGTGAAGAAGGAGAGCAAGTGCGACAGCGACGGCAAGGCGATCGCCTTCTCCTTCAAGAACGCCAAGGGTGACTTCGCCTCCTGGGTCCTGTACGCCAACAAGGGCGTGACCGGCGAGATCCCGGACGCGACGATCCAGCGGATCCTGGGCACCGTTCGGCTCGCGGAGCTCCCGTCGTCCTGAAACCCGTTTGGCAGGCGGAGGCGGCGGCGGCGATAGTCCCCGGGTGACTTCTCGTACGCCGCTCCTCCGCCGCCGTCCCGAGTGGGCCGGCCGCAACTACTCACTGCTGACCGCCGCCGCGATCGTCACCAACCTGGGCACCCACGGCGCGCTGATCGCGGCGGCGTTCGCGGTGCTGGAGTCGGGCGGCGACGGCGGCGACGTGGGCCTGGTCGCTGCGGCCCGCACCCTCCCGCTCGTGCTGTTCCTGCTCATCGGCGGGGCGATCGCGGACCGGCTGCCGCGGCACCGGGTGATGGTGGCCGCCAACGCGCTCAACTGTGTGTCGCACGCGGCGTTCGCCGCGCTGGTGCTGGCCGGTGATCCGCAGCTGTGGCAGATGATGCTGCTCACTGCGCTCTGCGGCACGGGGCAGGCGTTCTTCAACCCCGCCGCCGAGGGCATGCTGATGTCCACCGTCGACGGCGAGCACGCCGGCCGGGCGTTCGCGCTCTTCCGGATGGCGATGCACGGTGCGGGCATCGGCGGCGCCGCCCTCGGCGGGGCCATGATCGCCGCCGTCGGCCCGGGCTGGGTACTCGCCGTCGACGCGGCCGCCTTCGCGGTCGCCGGCGCGCTCCGCGCGTTCCTCGACGTCGGTCACATCCCGGAACGGGCTCCCGGCGACGGACTGCTCGCCGATCTGCGGGACGGCTGGCGCGAGGTCACCGGCCGTCCCTGGCTGTGGTCGATCGTGGCGCAGTTCTCGGTCGTGGTCGCCGTCGTGGGTGCCGCCGACGCCGTGTACGGGCCGCTGGTCGCCGAGGAGTCGCTGGGCGGAGCACGCCCGTGGGGTCTGGCGCTGGCGGCGTTCGGGGCCGGCACGCTGGGCGGGGCGCTGCTGATGATGCGCTGGAAGCCCCGACGGATGCTGCTCGTCGGCACGCTGTGCGTGTTCCCGCTGGCGCTCCCCTCGGCGGCGCTCGCCGTGCCGGTGCAGATCGGTGCTCTGATCGTGGTCATGTTCGTCAGCGGTGTCGCGATCGAGGTGTTCGGCGTCGCGTGGATGACCGCACTGCACCAGGAGATCCCGGAGGAGAAGCTGTCCCGGGTCTGTGCGTACGACTGGTTCGGTTCGACCGCCATGCTGCCGCTGTCGACGGCCCTGGCCGGACCGGCGGAGAGCTTCTTCGGCCGGGAGACCGCCCTGTGGGGCTGCGCGGTGCTGATCGTCCTCGTGACGGCGCTGGTGCTGCTGGTCCCGGACGTACGGAATCTGACGCGCCGTACGAAGCACGTGGCCGGCCGCGACTCCGGCCCGGCACCGGCCGCCGGAGCGGCCACCGAGCTCCACACGCGGGAGACCATCTGCCCCGTCCCGGCCGCGCCGGGGGCGGAGGATTCGTGAGCCGCACCGCCGCTCCCTCGGGCAGCGGCCGGGCGTCCGCCTCCGGGCTCCACAGCGCCGGTCAGCCGATGCCGAACGATCCCGCCGGGGGTTCGGGCGACCCCGTCGCGTCCTCGTCGTCCACGGGCCGGGCGGCTCCGATGAAGCTCCGCAGGCCGTCGCCGTACTCCACGCGGGCGGGAAAGGCGTCAGACGCCGTGCGGCGCCCCAGGGCGGCGACGTCGATCGGCGTGTGCGAGGCCAGCAGGACCGCGTTGCCGAAGCGGCGTCCGCGCAGCACTCCCGGCTCGGCGACCAGGGCGAGCTCCGGGAACACGTCCGCGAAGGTGGCGAGTTGGGAGCGGAGGAATCCGAACGGGGCACTGTCGGCCAGGTTCGCCGCGTAGACGCCGCTGGGTCGGAGGACACGGCATGCGGCCCCGGCGTACTCCCGGGAGGTGAGGTGCGCAGGTACGCGCGAGCCGCCGAAAACATCGGCGATCAGCACGTCCGCCGAGTTCTCGGGCGCCCGCTCCAGCCACGCGCGTGCGTCCGCGGCGTGCACGGATATCCCCGAGCCGGGCGGCAGCGGCAGTCGTTCGGCGACCAGTGCCAGCAGTCCGCGGTCCGCCTCCACCACGTCCTGCCGTGAGCCGGGGCGGGTGGCCGCGACGTACCGGGGCAGGGTGAGGGCACCGCCGCCGAGGTGCAGGACGTCCAACGGTGCGCCCTCTTCCCCCGTCCCGTCGAGGACGTGCGCGAGCCGCCGTGCGTACTCGAACTCCAGATGCGTGGGATCGTCCAGGTCGACGTAGGACTGGGGCGCTCCCTCCACGGTGAGCAGCCAGGCGCGGGGCCGGTCGATGTCGGGAAGGAGCTTGGCGGTGCCGTTGTCCACAGCGCGCTCGACGGGAATGGGATCGTCCACCCTGCCCATTGTCCGCCCATGGACGCCCCCGCGAACACCGGAGGGGTCCCGGGGCCGGAAAGGGCCCGGTACTCGGCGGCCGACGGGGTTCAGACGGGCAGGACCGCCCGTACGGCGTCCACGTGCGCAACCGCCTGGGCCCGGCCGGCGCGGGCGGCGGGCGCCCGTCGCGCGGGGTCCAGCACATTGCGCCCGAACGCCCTCCGGGCCGCGCGGTCCGGAGTGATCAGTACGACGCGCGCCCCGGCCGCGGCGAGCCGGGCCGCCTGGGCACGTGCGGACGGCACGGGGCCGCCACCGACCGAGATGGGCGCGACGATGACGACTGTGGCGTACCCGGCCGCGAGATCCGCGTTCGTGGACGAGCGCACTCCGCCGTCGATGAAGCGCCGCCCGTCGATGGTGACGGGCGGCCAGACTCCCGGCACGGCGCAACTGGCGCCGACGGCGTCGAGCAGGCCGACCCCGCTCTCCCGGTCGAACGCGTGGAACTCCCCGGTGACGGCGTCCACCGCGGTGACGACGAGACGGTGCGCCGAGGGCCATTCGTGGGTGAGGAGCCGTTCGGCGAAGACGGCGCGGCGTGCCTCCTCCGGCTCGGTGCGGGTGGAGAGAGCGAGCCGTCCCATGCGCGCGCCGTACGCCTCGGCGTCCCGTGAGCGCAGCACCCCCCAGACGTAGCGGGCGAGCACGGTGGGCCCCATGCCGGCGGGCACCTCCCCCTCCGGGTCGGCGAGCTGACGCTCATACAGCTCCGGAAGGGTGAGCAGTCCGGAGGAGAGCTGGACGCCGACCACGGATCCCGCCGACGTACCGACGACCAGGTCGGCCGCGCGGACGTCCGCCCCGGCCTCGGCGAGACCGTGCAGGACGCCGATCTCCCAGCCGATGCCGGCGAGCCCGCCCCCGCCGAGCACGAGCGCGGTCCCCCGTCGCCCCGACGGTGCTCCCCCTCCGGTTACCCGCTCCGCACCTCTGTGATCCATGTCCGCCATGGATGCAGTGTGACGTGTACGGGGCGGATCCGCCGCCCGTGGTGGCGGGCGGCGGATCCCGACCGCGTCAGACCAGACCGGTGACGGTACCCGCGCCGACGGTCCGGCCGCCCTCGCGGATCGCGAAGCCCAGGCCGGGCTCCAACGGCACGTCGCGGCCCAGCTCGACCGTCATGTCGACCGTGTCGCCCGGCCGGGCGACCGCCGCCCCGCCCAGGTCCACGTCCCCGACGACGTCCGTCGTCCGGATGTAGAACTGCGGCCGGTAGCCGGTGGTGATCGGTGTCGTCCGGCCTCCCTCACGGCCGGACAGCACATACACCTGTGCGCTGAACCGACGGCTCGGCGTCACACTGCCGGGAGCGGCCACCACGTGGCCGCGGCGGACCGCGTCGCGCGGAACGCCCCGCAGCAGCAGGGCCACGTTGTCCCCGGCCTCCGCGGAGTCCATGGGCTTGCCGAAGGTCTCCAGACCGGTGACGACCGTGGCCGTGTCGGCCCCGAGCACCTCGACCTGGTCGCCGACGCGGACGGTGCCCCGCTCGACCGCCCCGGTGACGACCGTGCCCCGGCCGGTGATGGTGAGGACGTTCTCCACCGGAAGGAGGAACGGCGCGTCCGTGTAGCGGACCGGCATCGGCACATAGGTGTCGACGGCGTCGAGCAGCGCCTCCACGGCGGCCGTCCAGCGCGGGTCCCCCTCCAGCGCCCTGAGGCCGGAGACCCGCACGACCGGCACCGAGTCCCCGCCGTATCCGTGCGCGGTCAGCAGCTCGCGCACCTCCAGCTCGACGAGGTCGGTCAGCTCGGGGTCGCCCGCGTCGGCCTTGTTCAGGGCCACGACGATGTGGTCGACGCCGACCTGACGGGCCAGCAGGACGTGCTCCGCGGTCTGCGGCATGATCCCGTCCAGCGCGGAGACGACGAGGATGGCGCCGTCCAGCTGGGCGGCACCGGTGACCATGTTCTTCACGTAGTCGGCGTGCCCGGGCATGTCGACGTGGGCGTAGTGCCGGGTGTCGGTCTCGTACTCGACGTGCGCGATGTTGATGGTGATGCCGCGGGCGGCCTCCTCAGGGGCGCGGTCGATCCTGTCGAACGGCACGAAGGTGCCGGTCCCGCGCTCGCTGAGGACCTTGGTGATGGCCGCGGTCAGGGTGGTCTTGCCGTGGTCCACGTGGCCCATGGTGCCGATGTTGAGGTGCGGCTTGGTGCGCACGTATGCCGTCTTGGGCATGGCTGTCGCAGTTCCTTCCCGGAACTCGAAAGATGGACTCCGCGTCGCGGAGGGGGACCCCGGGCCGTACCGACCCTCCCCCTGCGGGGTCCGCCGGACGATCCGGGGAGAGTCAGCTTCGGGCGCCGTCGGCGGCTGCCGACGCGGCGGCCGCGACGAAGGCGGCCGCGACGAAGGCGGCCGCGACGAAGGCGGCCGCGACGGCGAGGACCGCGGGGAATGCCGTGGAGGCGGGGAAGCGGGCAGCCTCCGGCGCGTCCGCGACTGCGGACGGCGCTGCGGGGAAGGTCTGCCGGAACATGCGTCGATGATCTCCGACGTCGCCGGCTCCCGTCGAATGGTTTTCCACGGGCAGGCCCGGCGGGCCGTGGCGGGCTCCGCCGGACGTCAGAGGTTCTTCAGCGCTTCCCGCACGGAGAGCGGCGCGAGCCGGCCGCGGGCGGAGTCGACGAAGGCGCGTACGGCGTCCGGGGCGGTCTTGGCGTACTCGCGCAGGCTCCATCCGATGGCCTTGCGGATGAAGAAGTCCGGGTGGCCGGACCGGCGAAGGCAGTACCGGAACAGCCGTTCCTCGTCCGTGGCCTCTTTGTGGCGCAGCTGGTGGAGCAGGGCCGTCCGGGCGACCCAGAGGTCGTCGTCCTCGATCCAGCGGTCCATCACGCGGACCAGCGCGGGATCCGCGACGACGAGCGGGCCGACGACGTGCGCGGCGAGGGTGTCCACGGTGTCCCACCAGGAGACGGTGGTGATCAGCCGGCGCGTCACCGGGATGAACTCCGAGGAGCAGCGTCCGACGTGTCGCCGCAGGTAGTCGGCGGCGAAGTAGTGGTACTCGCGCTCGGGCAGCTCCCAGCAGCGCAGGGCTACGGCCGTGCAGTCGGCCTCCGTGGGCGGGGGCGTGCCGTCGAGGACCGTCCGGGACAGCGCGCGGCGTTCGGGGGTGCGGATCCCGAGGAAGGGCGCGGCGTCCTTCATGTACGCGGCGGCCTCCCGGGCCCGGACCGGGTCGGCGGCCGCCGGGTAGGTCGCGGTGAGCCGTCCGAGCACCGTGTCGGCGAGGGCGCTGCGCGGCACCGGAGGCGTCATGTGCCACACCTTACGGCGATCACACCGCGCGTTCGGTTAGTCTCCCCGGATGCTCGACCCCGTCTCCGGGCCGCGCGACGGCTTCGCTCTCCGATTCGGCCGCGTCCTTCTCTCCCCCTGGTCCCGCCTGGCCCTGCTCGTCGCCGTCCTGGCGGCCGCGGCGTCGGCGGTCGTGGCCTACGAGCCGCAGCGTCTGCTGGTGGCGGGCTGGCCGCCCCAGGTCGGCGGCGCGACCGCGGTGGCGCTCTTCGCCGCGGCGTACGGGCTGTGCACCGCGGCGTTCGTCCCGCGCCCCCTGCTGAACCTGGCCGCGGGAGCGCTCTTCGGTTCGCAGACCGGTCTGGCGGCCGCGATCGCCGGCACGGTCCTGGGCGCGGGCATCGCCTTCACCCTGGGACGGTTCCTCGGTCAGGAGGCGCTGCGGCCACTGCTGCGCGGCCGCTTGCTCGAGGCCGCCGACGGCCAGTTGAGCCGGCACGGGTTCCGCTCGATGCTCGCGCTGCGGCTCTTCCCCGGCATCCCCTTCGCCGCCACCAACTACTGCGCCGCCGTGTCCCGCATGGGCTATGTCCCCTTCCTGCTGGCCACCGGCCTCGGCTCGGTCCCGAACACCGCGGCGTACGTGATCGCCGGCAGCACCGCGGCCTCGCCGACATCGCCCGTCTTCCTGGCCGCGACGGGCTTCATCGTCGTCTCGGCCCTGGTCGGCGCCACCGTCGCCTGGTGCAAGCGCCACGGCCTGTCGCGCGGCGCCTGACGGACCGGTACGAGTCGCTCTCGACCGCGCCCAGCAGCGGCCCCTCCCACCGCTGGGCGGGCATCGCCGCCCGCGCCGTCCCGGGACCGGTCGCCGAGCACCCGCTCACCCCGTCCGCCCCCGCAAGAAGCCGTGCGTCACGGCCCGCGCGGATCGCGTGGCACCGCCTCGCGCGGGCAGCCCCGAAGACGGGACCCGCTGTGCCCGGCGGAGGCCGGACGCGGCCTCCACCCGTGCTGCTGCCGCCGATGGCGCGGGACGACCGGCGTCTCCCCGGCCGGCCGCCGACCGTGCCGGAGTACGAGCGCGGCGAGGGCCCCGGGCCGGTGGTCGTCTGCGCGTAAGGCGGGGACGAGGTCCCACCGGCACGCTGGACGCCGCATGTGCACGCGGGCGGACGGCGTCGGGGCCCGCGGAGGCTGAGCGAAGCCGCCCCCGGCCGGGCGTTCCCTGCCGGTCCCGGCCCTCGCTGCCGCCGGCGGGGCAGCCCGCCTGACACCGCGAAACCGTCGGACGCTACGCTGCCACGCGATGGGCGCATGATCGCGGCCCGTACCCGTACCCGTACCTTCCGACCTGACCAGTACTTGGACGGCTTAGCTTTCATGTCGTGGTTCGAATCACTCATCCTCGGGCTCGTCCAGGGGCTGACGGAGTTCCTCCCCATCTCCTCCAGCGCGCATCTGCGCCTGACCGCCGCCTTCGCGGGCTGGCACGACCCGGGTGCTGCGTTCACCGCGATCACCCAGATCGGCACCGAGGCGGCGGTGCTCATCTACTTCCGCAAGGACATCGCCCGCATCATCAGCGCCTGGTTCCGCTCGCTGACGGACAAGGCGATGCGCCGGGACCACGACGCCCAGATGGGCTGGCTGGTGATCGTCGGGTCCATCCCGATCGGCGTGCTCGGCGTCACGCTCAAGGACCAGATCGAGGGGCCGTTCCGCGACCTGCGGCTGACCGCCACGATGCTCATCGTCATGGGCATCGTCCTCGGTGTGGCCGACCGCCTGGCGGCCCGGGACGAGACGGGCGGCAAGCACCGCGTCGTGAGGGAGCGGAAGTCGCTGCGGGACCTGTCCGTCAAGGACGGCCTGATCTTCGGCGTGTGCCAGGCCATGGCCCTGATCCCGGGAGTCTCCCGCTCCGGGGCCACGATCAGCGGTGGCCTGCTGATGGGCTACACCCGCGAGGCGGCTGCCCGCTACTCGTTCCTGCTGGCGATCCCGGCCGTGCTCGCCTCGGGCGTCTTCGAGCTGAAGGACGCGGGCGAGGGCCATGTGTCGTGGGGCCCGACCGTCTTCGCGACGGTCGTCGCCTTCGCCGTCGGCTACGCGGTGATCGCGTGGTTCATGAGGTTCATCACGACCAAGAGCTTCATGCCGTTCGTCGTGTACCGGATCATCCTCGGCATCCTGATCTTCATCCTGGTCGGCACCGACGTACTGAGCCCCCACGCGGGCGAGTCCGCGGGCTGACACCCGGCGGTCCTCCGGGCGACGGCGACGGTGTCCGCCCCCGGCGGCGCACCTCGCGCGCCCCGCCGCTCCTCCGGGCGGGCCCATGACACCCAGCGCCCCGCTGCGCCACGGCGCGGCGGGGCGGGGCCGTGCCGGGTCCCGCGCATAACCTCGCGCCGTGTTCAACGTGACGGCGTTCCTCAAGCGGCTGGTCCTGGGCCGCGCGCTGCGGAGCGAGGAACTCGGCGAGACGCTGCTGCCCAAGCGGCTGGCGCTGCCGNGGCGTTCCTCAAGCGGCTGGTCCTGGGCCGCGCGCTGCGGAGCGAGGAACTCGGCGAGACGCTGCTGCCCAAGCGGCTGGCGCTGCCGATCTTCGCCTCGGACCCGCTCTCCTCGGTGGCCTACGCGACTCAGGAGATCCTGCTGGTCCTCACTCTGGGTGGGCTGGCGTACCTGCACTTCACCCCGTGGATCGCGGCTGCGGTCGTGTTCCTGATGACCGTGGTCGTGCTGTCGTACCGCCAGGTGGTGCACGCCTACCCGAGCGGCGGCGGGTCCTACGAGGTCGCCTCGACCAACCTCGGGCCCTCGGCCGGACTCGTGGTCGCCGCGGCGCTGCTGGTCGACTACGTGATGACCGTGGCCGTGTCCGTGGCCTCCGGTGTCGACAACGTCATCTCGGCGGTGCCGGCGCTGGCCGAGTACCGCGTGCCGATGGCACTGGTCTTCGTCGGGCTGCTGACCGCGGTCAACCTGCGCGGAGTGCGCGAGTCGGGCCGGGCGTTCGCCGCGCCGACGTATCTGTTCATCGCCGGGGTGCTCGTGATGTGCGGGACGGGACTGCTCCGCCGCCTCCTCGGCGATCCTCCGGTGGCGGCGACCGCGCAGTACGGGATCGAGCCGGTCCCGGCGGAGGCGAACCTGGTCGGTCTCGCCCTGGTGATGCTGGTCCTGCGGGCCTTCACCAGCGGCTGCACCGCGCTGACCGGCGTGGAGGCGATCTCGAACGGCGTGCCCGCATTCCGCAGGCCGAAGTCGCGCAACGCGGCCGCCACCATGGCCGCGATGGGGCTCATCGCCGTGACGATGTTCGTCGGCGTCACCACGCTCGCGATCGTCGCCGACGTCCGCGTCACCGACGACCCCTGCCGGCTGACGGGCCTGCCCGACTGCGAGAACTACACGCAGCGCACCGTCATCGCGCAGCTGGCCGCCGCCGTGTTCGGCGGGGACGGCAGCTTCGGCTTCTTCTACGTCCAGGCCGCCACCGCGCTCGTCCTGATCCTCGCCGCGAACACCGCCTTCAACGGCTTCCCGCTGCTCGCCTCGATCCTCGCGCAGCACCGCTATCTGCCCCGCCAGTTGCACAACCGGGGTGACCGGCTCGCCTTCTCCAACGGCATCCTGGCGCTCGCGGTCGTGGCGGGGGTACTGCTGTGGGCGTACCGCGCGAACGTCACGAGTCTCATCCACCTCTACATCCTCGGTGTGTTCACCTCCTTCACGCTCTGTCAGACCGGCATGGTCCTGCACTGGGGCCGTGAACTGCGCACGGAGACGGACCCCGCACTGCGCCGCCGTCACCGCACGTCCCGGGTCGTCAACGGGACCGGCGCGGTCATCACGGCGCTGGTGCTGGTGATCGTGCTGCTGACCAAGTTCACCGAGGGGGCCTGGCTGGCCGTCCTCGCGGCCGCGGTGCTGTGGGTGACGATGCGGGGCATCCGCAGGCACTACGACGCGACGGCGGCTGAACTGGCGGTCACCGACCCTCGCAAGGAGCTCGCGCCACCCTCCCGGGTCCTGTCGGTGGTTCTGGTATCCCGGCTGCACAAGGCCACGTTGCGGGCGCTCGCGTACGCCCGGGCCACCCGTCCGGACCGGCTGGAGGCGCTGACCGTTGCCGTCGACCGGGAGTCCGCAGCGGAGCTGAAGCGGCAGTGGGAGGAGGCCGGGATCGATGTCCCGCTGAAGGTCCTGGACTCGCCCTACCGGGAGATCACCGGCCCGGTACTGGTGTACGTGCGGTCGATCCGGCGGGAGAGCCCGAGGGATGTCGTCGCGGTGTTCATCCCCGAGTACGTCGTGGGCCACTGGTGGGAGAACGTGCTGCACAACCAGTCCGCGCTGTGGCTGAAGAGCCGGTTGCTGTTCACGCCCGGTGTGATGGTGACGAGCGTCCCCTGGCGACTGGAGTCCGCCGCCCTCGCCGACCATCCCGCCGCCCGTGCCCCGGGCGCGGTGCGCCGGGGCGAACCGGTCCCGCCGCCCCGCTCCTGACCGTGCCGGGCCTCTTGGCTCCGCGCCCCCGCTGCCCGACACTTGGCCGATGACGCAGCGCGTGGATCTCGCGACCGTGATGGACCGGCTGGCCATCGACGAAGTCGTCACCCGGTACGCGGTGGCCGTGGACGACGCCGACTGGCCCGCCTACCGGGCACTGTTCACCCGCGACGGGCGTGCCGACTACCGCGGCGCCGGAGGCGTCGAGGGACCCGCGGCCGAGGTGGCGGGCTGGCTGGCGGAGACGATGCGGCTGTTCCCCGTGCGCCAGCATCTGATCGTGAACCGGCGGGTACGTCTGCGGGACGTGGACGGCTGCCCGGGAGACCGGGCGGACGTGCAGGCGGACTACGTCAATCCGATGCGGCTGGAGTCGGGCGACGACTTCGTGGCCGGCGGCCGCTACTCGTTCGGGCTGGCACGCGGGGACGACGGCTGGCGGCTGAGCTCGGTCACCGTGCACGAGAAGTGGCGGCGTGCCGCGTTCCTCCGCGCGGCCGAATGATCGACGTGGCCTGTCCCGGCCGCGGGCCGCTCCCTCACACTGGAGGCAGACATCGCTCTCGTGGAGGCGCCGCATGCGGATTCCGGTGGACCGCCGGGAGCAGCTGACGCGGCTGCTGTCGTCGCCGTGGTGGCGCGGCGCGGCCGCGGTGACGGCGGGCGCGCTGCCCGCCCTCGCGTTCCCCGACCCCGGGTTGTGGTGGTTCGCATACGTGGCGCTCGTACCGTGGCTGCTGCTCGTCCGTACCGCTCCCACGGCCCGCCGGGCCGCTCTGGACGGCTGGCTCGGCGGCACCGGCTTCATGATCGCCGTGCACCACTGGCTGATGCCGAACCTGCACGTCTTCATCGTGGTCCTGGCGGCTCTGCTCGGGCTGCTGTGGGCCCCGTGGGGACTGCTGGTCCGGACGGCGCTGGGCGGCCGTCCCTCCCCCCGGCGGGCGGCGGTGGCGGTCGTCGTCGTCCCCTCGGGCTGGCTGGCGATCGAACTGGTCAGGTCCTGGGAGGGGCTGGGCGGGCCGTGGGGACTGCTGGGGGCGAGCCAGTGGCAGGTCCCGCCGGCGCTGCGGCTGGCCTCGGTGGGCGGGGTGTGGCTGGTGACACTGCTCGTGCTGGCGGTGAACAGCGCGGTGGCCGTGCTGGTGGCCGTTCCGCGTGCGCGGATCCCGGCGGTCGCGGCCGTCTGCGCCTGCGCGCTGGCGGTGGGCGCGGTATGGCTGTGGGCACCGCGACCGGACCGGCCGGGCGGGGTGGTCCGTGTGGCCGTCGTCCAGCCGGGGGTCGTCAACGGCCTGGGCGGGGCGGAGCGGCGTTTCGCCCGCGGTGAGGAGCTGACCCGGCAGCTGGCGGGACAGCGGCTGGACCTCGTGGTGTGGGGCGAGAGCAGTGTCGGCGCGGATCTGGCGGCGCGGCGCGACCTCGCGGCGCGGCTCGCCGCGCTGTCGCGCGAGGTGGGCGCCGAGGTGCTGGTGAACGTGGACGCCCGGCGCTCGGACCGGCGGGGCATCTACAAGAGCAGCGTGCTGGTGGGCCCCGACGGTCCGACCGGCGACCGCTACGACAAGATGCGGCTCGTGCCGTTCGGCGAGTACGTGCCGTTCCGCACCGTCCTGGGCTGGGCCACGTCGGTGGGCAGGGCCGCGGGCGAGGACCGGATGCGCGGCGGCGAGCAGGTGGTGATGGTGCTGCCGGGCGACGAGGGCCGGGCGGGGCTGCGGGTGGGGCCCCTGGTGTGCTTCGAGTCGGCGTTCCCCGACATGAGCAGAAGGCTCGCGAGGAGCGGCGCCGAACTCCTCGTGGCGCAGTCCGCGACCTCCACGTTCCAGGACAGCTGGGCGCCCGCTCAGCACGCCTCGCTGGCGGCGCTGAGGGCTGCGGAGACGGGGCGGCCGATGGTGCACGCCACCCTGACGGGTGTGAGCGCGGTGTACGGGCCGGAGGGGGAGCGGCTGGGCCCCCGGCTCGGCACGGACGAGAGCGCCGCGGCCGTCCACGAGATCCCGCTCGCCCGGGGCACGACGCCGTACGCCCGGTTCGGGGACTGGGCGGTGTACGGCGCGCTGGCCGCGCTGGGGGCGTTCTGCGCGGCCGAGGGGCTGCGCGCCCTCAGAAGGCCTGCTCCAGTGCCTCCCGCACCACCCGCTCACACAGCTCATGGGTCGCCAGTGCGTCCTGGGCGCTGAGGAACCTCTCCGCGCGGACGGCGTCGAGGAAGGCGAGCACGGCCTGCTCGATACCGCGCTGCCGGGCGACCGGCACCCAGTCGCCGCGCCGCCGCACCGACGGCTGGCCCTTGTGGTCGACGACCTCCGCGAGGTTGACCACCTCGCGCTTGGCGTCCTGTCCTGAGACCTCGAGGATCTCCTCGGCGGAGCCGCTCATCCGGTTCATCATGCCGACGGCGGTGAACCCGTCCCCCGACAGCTGCAGCACCACGTGGTGCATGCGCCCGTCGCGGACCCGGGCCCGTACGCCGGTGTGCTCGACGGGCCCGGGGAGCAGGAAGCGCAGGGTGTCGACGACGTGGATGAAGTCGTCGAGCACCAGGGTGCGGGGGTCCTCGGGGAGGCCGACCCGGTTCTTGCGCATGAGGACGAGGTCGCGCGGGTGCTCCAGGCACTGGGCGTACCCGGGGGCGAAGCGCCGGTTGAAGCCGACCGCGAGACTGGTGCGGGTCCGTTCGGAGAGCTCCACCAGCCGCTGCGAGTCGTCGAGTTCGTACGCGAGGGGCTTGTCGACGTACGTGGGGACTCCGGCCTCCAGCAGCCGGGTCGCGATCCCCGGGTGCACGGTGGTCGGGGCGTGGACGAAGGCGGCGTCGAGCCCGGCGGCGAGGAGGGAGTCCAGGGTGGTGTGGCACTGGCGGCCCGGGATGCGGTGGGCCGCCGCGACCCGGTCGAGGGTGGCCGTCGTCCGGGTCTGCAGATGCAGTTCGACGCCCGGCAGGGTGGTGAGGACCGGCAGATAGGCCTTCTGCGCGATGTCCCCGAGCCCGATGCAGCCGATCTTCACCTGGACCTCCCCAGTCCGCCCTGTCCTGCGTGCCGTCAGCGCGGATCGGCCGTCCGCGCCGCTCCGGCAGCATACGTCCGCCCGGGCGGACGCCAAGTCCGCGATGCCGTCGAGACCGCGCAGGACGATTCCGGGTCCGATCCGGGAGGCGCCCCGGATGAGCGCGTTGCGCGCGGCGACGGCCGACGCGCCGCCGGGCATGGCCACGCCCGGACCCGGCAGGCACTGCTGGGGAGTGGCGTGCGCAGGGCCGGTCCAGCAGCGGGGCCCAGGTGCCCGCGCCCGCCGGGATGCCCCCGCCCCGCTGCGGCACGGAGAAACCGCTCGACGTGCTCTCCCTCGCGCTGCACCGCTGTCCGACGGTCACCGCCGACTGCCGGTCTGCCGGTACGAGCCGGCGCTCGAGGCCGCACGCCGTCCGGAACTGCCGGGCCTTCTACGACCGGGCGGCGGCGACCTTCCGCGGGCCTCTGGAGGCGCTGATGGCCGGACCCGGATCGGCCGAGCCGGAGCGGCACGCCCTGTCACTGGTGGCCCGGTGCGAAGGGCCGAGGTTCTCCTGCGCCGTCGGTTCGTACCACGCCTCCGTACCCGGGAGGCAGGAGCTCCGGAAGGGCTTCGCGGAACTGATCGGCGGGATGCCGGGCCGCGCGATCCGGCCGGAGCCGTCCCTGAAACGGGTGGCGGCGGATCCTGCGCGTCGTCGAGGATCGGGCCATGACGACACGAGAACGGACCGGGGTGTCCACGGTCGCGGGCGAGCGGGAGATGCTCGAAGGCTGGCTCGACTTCCACCGCGAGACCCTCGCCCTCAAGTGCGCCGGACTCGGCGACGAGCAGCTGAGGGAGACGTCAGTGCCGCCGTCCGGGCTGAGTCTGCTCGGACTGGTGCGGCACATGGCCGAGGTCGAGCGGATCTGGTTCCGCAGGGTCCTCGAGGGTGAGGCCGCCCCACCCCTCTACTTCAGCGAGGAGGATCCGGACGGGGAGTTCCACCTCGGGCCGGCCGACACCTTCGAGGCGGCGGAGACCGTCTGGCGTGCCGAGATCGGACGGGCCCGCGAGCTGGCCGCGTCACGGTCCCTGGACGACACCTCCAACGAGGAGCGGCACGGGAAGCGGTTCAGCCTCCGCTGGATCTACGTCCACATGATCGAGGAGTACGCCCGGCACAACGGACACGCGGATCTCCTCCGGGAGCGGATCGACGGGACCACGGGAGCCTGAGACGGCCTCACCCGTCGCGGCAGGCGGCGCCTCAGGCTGTCGGGCAGGTCGTCAGAGGCCGGACAACCGCCGGTCCAGCCGGTCGATGGCCGCCCGCACCCCATCGCCGTAGCCGTCGTCCCCGAGTGCGGCCGAGGCCGCCCTGGCACGGTCCAGATGGGCCCGGGCGGCCTCGGGGCGATGCAGCTTCAGGTAGTCGGCGGCCAGATTGAGATGGAGCGAGGGATAGAGCCCGCGCGCGGCGACGGCGGCCTCGTGCCGCACCGGGCGCTCTTCGGTGAGCGCCTCGGCGGCCGCGAGCGCCCGGAGGTCCCAGGCGAGCTCGTCTCCGGGATCGTCCTGGGTGTCCGCCAGATAGTGGGCGAGCGTGCAGCGGTGGAGGGGATCGCCTTCCTGGCCGAGCTGTGCCCACAGCGCGGAGAAGCGGTTGCGTGCCTCCTCGCGGTCCCCGCCGTGGAGCAGCATGATCGCCTGCCCGATCCTGGTGGTCATGACCGCGTCACCCGACGCCCCCTGCTGCTCCACCACTGCGGCCCTCCAGCACCTCGACGCGTCCTCCCGACGCTAGCCGCCACCGGAGGCAATCCGGCACAGGCTCGGGCGGTGACCCGAACCTGTCAGCCAGGTGCGCCAACCGTCAGCCCAGGTCCGGGATGCGCCAGTCGATGGCGTCGTGGCCCTGGGCGGCGACCGCCTCGTTGATCCGGGTGAACGGACGGGACCCGAAGAATCGCTTCGCGGACAGCGGCGAGGGGTGCGCGCCCTTCACCACGACATGGCGCGTCTCGTCGATCAGCGGCAGCTTCTTCTGGGCGTAGTTCCCCCACAGCACGAAGACAGCCGGGTCCGGCCGGGAGGCGACCGCACGGATCACCGCGTCGGTGAACTTCTCCCAGCCCTTGCCCTTGTGGGAGTTCGCCTCTCCGGCGCGGACGGTCAGCACCGCGTTGAGCAGCAGGACGCCCTGCTCGGCCCACGGCGTCAAGCAGCCGTTGTCCGGCACCGGCAGACCGAGCTCCTCCTGCATCTCCTTGTAGATGTTCCGCAGCGAGGGAGGGATCCTCACACCGGGGCGCACGGAGAAGCAGAGGCCGTGCCCCTGCCCCTCACCGTGATACGGGTCCTGCCCCAGGACCAGCACCTTCACCCGGTCGTAGGGCGTGGCCTCCAGCGCCGCGAAGACGTCCTCGCGAGGCGGGTACACCGGCCCCCTGGCGCGCTCGTCCTCGACGAAGTCGACGAGCTCCTTGAAGTACGGCTTCTGGAGCTCCTCGCCGAGGACGCCGCGCCAGGACTCGGGCAGCATGTCGGTGTCGGTCACGTCAACAACCTCCGGTGTGCGATCAGTTACCGACGACCCAACCTATACGCGGTCACTGACAACGCTCCCGGCGGTGGGGCGCCCGGAGGTCGGATCCGTGCTACCAGCTGGTCTGGCGGTGCAGCGTCCAGAGCTGCATGATCATCTGCGGGTCCAGGGCGCGCTCGGAGCCCGCGATCTCCTCCCGGGACGCGATGTTGATCTTGCCCTGCCACAGTGGGAGCAGACGCACGTCCTCGACCAGGATCGTCTGAGCCCGCTCGAACTTCTTGGACACCGCACCGCGGTCGCTCAGCTGGCGGGTCTGCGGCAGCAGCTGCTGGGTGATCTCAGGGCTCTCGTAGGGCGTCCCGAGCACGTTCTCCTTGCCGACGAACGGCGCGATGAAGTTGTCGGGGTCCGGGAAGTCGGGGAACCATCCTCGCCCGAAGACCGGATAGCTGCCCTTCTGGTAGCCCTCCTGGAAGTCCTTCCAGGGCTTGCCCTGGATCGAGACCTCGAACAGCTTGGACTGCTCCAGCTGCCGCTTGATCTCGGCGAACTCGGCGGCGGTGGCGGAGCCGTAGCGGTCGGTGGTGAACCAGAGGTCGAGCCGGACCGGTGTCTTGATGCCCGCTTCCTCGAGAATGTCCCGCGCCTTCGCCGCACTGGGGTCGCCGTACTTGTCGAAGAAGCTGGTCGCGTGGCCGGCGATGCCCTTGGGGACCATGGAGTACAGCGGCTCGGCCGTGCCCCGGTACACCTTGTTGATGAGCTCGCCGCGGTCGATCAGCTGGGCGATCGCCTGGCGCACCTCGACATCGCGGACGGAGGGGTCCTTGGGGTTGAACACCAGGTAGCGGATGTCGACACCGGGGCTCTCCACGATCTGGAGGCCCTCGTTCGCCTTCTTCTTCTCCTGGAGATCGGCCACCTCCTCCGCGGTCAGACCGAGGTAGGTGGCGTCGATCTCATTGCTCTTGAGCGCGGCCACCATGGCTTCCGACCGCTTGAAGTAGCGGATCGTGACGGCGTCGTTCTTGCGGTCCGCGAACCCGTTGTAGCGGGTGTTCTTCTTCAGCTCCGCCTTCGAGCTCTCCTGGTAGGACTCCAGGACGTACGGGCCGGAGCCGGTGAGCTTGCCGTCCTCCCGGAGCTTGTCCGCGGGGTACTCGGCCGGGTCCACCAGGGACATCGCGGGCGTGGCGAGGATGAACGGGAAGGTGGCGTCGGGCTTGGTCAGGTGGAAGGTGACGGTCCGGTCGTCCTCCTGCTTGACCTCGCGGAGCGAGCCGAGGAGACCGTTGGGACCGCTGTCCACATCGATCCGCTGGATGCGGTCGATGGAGTGCTTGACCGCGGCCGCGTCGAGCGGGTGGCCGTTGGAGAAGGTCAGGCCCTCACGGAGGGTGCACTGGAACGCGGTATTTGCCGGATTGGTGAATTTGCACTTCTCGGCCGCGTCCGGCTGGGGGGTGGTGCTTCCGGTCGGGAAGCTGAGAAGGGTCTGGAAGACGTTGCGGTACAGCTCCCAGGAGCTGTCCCACGCGGCGGCCGGGTCGAGGGTGCTGGGTGCACTCATCGTACCGACCACTACGTGCTGCGTCCCATCGGCGTCGTCGTCCGAAAACAGACCGCATCCCGCCACCAGGGATATGGACGCAAGGGCTGCAGCCGCCTGCAGCATCGTCCGGTTGAACACGTGCACGCTCCTCGTTCAGCCATGGGTCGGCGAACCATACCGCAGTGCCCCGCCGGAACAACGCGGTGGTCCGGCGGGGCACTTAGGGCTATCCCGAGCCATTCAGGTAGAAATCGACTCAGTGGACTCCGGCGTTAAGAAAAATACCGCCGTCCACCACGAGTGTCTGCCCCGTGATCCAGTCCGATTGGTCGGATGTGAGGAACGCCGCGGCCCCGCCGATGTCCGACGGGACGCCGAGCCGGCCCATCGGGTACGCCGCGGCGGCCTCGGCCTCCCGACCCTCGTACAGCGCCTCGGCGAACTTCGTCTTGATCACGGCGGGGGCGATCGCGTTGACCCGGACCGCCGGCGCGAACTCGTGCGCCAGCTGGAGGGTCAGATTGACCATGGCCGCCTTGCTCATGCCGTACGCCCCGATGAAGGGGGACGCGGAGAGTCCCGCGACGGACGCGATGTTCACGATCGCGCCGCCGTTCTCCTTCTGCCATGCCTTCCAGGTCTGCTGGGCGAAGCCGAGCGCCGAGATCACGTTCGTCTCGAACACCTTGCGGGCGACGTTGAGATCGAGCTCCGCGATGGGGCCGAACACCGGGTTGGTGCCGGCGTTGTTCACGAGGAAGTCGACCCGGCCGAACGCCTCCATGGCGCGTTCGACGGCGACGGCCTGGTGCGCCTCGTCGTGGGCCTTGCCCGCGACGGCGATCACCCGGTCCGCGCCGAGGCTCTCCACGGCCTCCTTCAGCGCGTCCTCCCCGCGGCCGGTGATGCACACCCGGTCGCCGCGGGCGACGAGCGCCTCGGCGACGCCGTAGCCGATGCCGCGGCTGCCGCCCGTCACCAGGGCCGCCTTGCCGGACAGCGGGGGAAGCTCTCGCTCCTGTGCGGTCATGTCGGTCGCCTCCGGTTCAGTTGAGCGGGCCGCCGGCCACGTACATGACCTGGCCCGAGACGAAGCCGGCGTCGTCGCCGGTGAAGAAGGCGATCGCGCCCGCGACGTCCTCCGGCCGGCCGACCCGCTGGACCGGGATCTGGGTGGCGGCGGCGGCCTGGAACTCCTCGAAGCCCATGCCGACCCGGGCGGCGGTCTGGGCGGTCATCTCCGTGACGATGAAGCCGGGTGCGACGGCGTTGGCGGTGACGCCGAACTTGCCGAGTTCCTTGGCGAGGGTCTTGGTGAAGCCCTGCAGACCGGCCTTGACCGCCGAGTAGTTCGCCTGCCCCCGGTTCCCCAGCGCGGAGCTGGAGGAGAGGGAGACGATACGGCCGAAGCCCGCGTCGACCATGTGCTTCTGACACGCCTTGGCCATCAGGAAAGCGCCCTTGAGGTGCACGTTCATCACGATGTCCCAGTCGGACTCGCTCATCTTGAACAGCAGGTTGTCGCGGAGCACGCCCGCGTTGTTGACGAGGACGGTCGGCGCGCCGAGCTCGGCGGCGACCCGCTCCACGGCGGCCTCCACCTGGGCGGAGTCCGAGACGTCGCAGCCGACCGCGATCGCCCTGCCGCCCGCCGAGGTGATCTTCTCGACGGTGTCCTTGCAGGCCGCCTCGTCGAGGTCGAGTACGGCCACGGCACGGCCCTCGGCCGCCAGGCGCACGGCGGTTGCGGCGCCAATGCCGCGCGCCGCCCCCGTCACGATCGCGACGCGCTGCTCGTTGCTGGACATGGTTCGTTCTCCTCGCCCTCGGATCCCTTGGATACGGCTCGCCCGGCACGGCCCGTCGACTCGACCCAGGAGGGTGAGCGACCGCTTAGTACCTTCAGCAGACGAGACGCTAGAAGCCCTGGCACCCGGTGTCAACGGCACACCGGGTGCCCCCCGTCACGCGCCCCCTCCGATGCGCTCGTTCAGCGCACCAGGACGTCCAACAGCCGCTCGACCTCGGCCTCCGGGTCGGCGGTCAGGCCGGTGTGCACGGGCCCCGGCTGGACCACGGTGGAGCGGGGCGCGATCAGCCAGCGAAAGCGCCGGCCCGCGTCGTCCCGGGCCGCCTGTCCGGCCTCCTCGCCGCCGCGGCACACACCCTCCACGGCGTGCAGTGCCGCCCGCACACCGGTGACGTCGGCCCGCGGGTCCAGCGCCCTCAGCTTGGTCTCGTCCAGGAGGGTGCGGGCGGCCACGAAGGACCTCGCGCGGCAGTAGACCACCACGCCCGCGTTGAAGCACTCACCGCGCTCGACGCGCGGGACGACGCGCAACAGCGCGTACTCGAAGACATCCCGCCTGGGATCGTGCCGGGTCACTGGCCGCCGCCCTTCGTGCTCTTCTCGGTGGAGTGCGGCCAGGGGCCGAGGTGGTCGGTGAGCCAGCCCGGCGCCTGGGACGGCCGCGGCCTGGAGGGCGCCTCCAGCGTGATGCGCTCGTGGATCGAGGCAGCCCGCGGCAGCAGGGCCTCCACATAGGCGCGGCGGACCGCGTCGGTGGTGTCGAACCCGGGCTCGTCCACGAGCCATTCGTCGGGGACGTCGGCGGCGACCTCGGTCAGCAGGTCTCGGGTGACCAGCGGGGCCAGCGCGGCGGCGGCGCCCGCGACGTCCGGCCGGAACGGCGCGAGGGCATGGTCGGACGCGTTGTACGGCTTCGCCGCCGAGGCCGCCGCCCCGGGCCAGCTGTGGTGCCAGATCATGGTGGCGCCGTGGTCGATGAGCCACAGGTCGCCGTGCCACACGAGCATGTTGGGGTTCCGCCAGGACCGGTCGACATTGTTGATCAGTGCGTCGAACCAGACGACCCTGCCCGCCTCCGCGGAGTCCACTTCGTACGCGAGCGGATCGAAGCCGATCGAGCCGGGCAGAAAGTCCATCCCGAGGTTCAGCCCGCCGCTGGCCTTCAGCAGTTCCTGCACCTCCTGGTCGGGCTCGGACAGGCCGATGACCGGGTCGAGCTGCATCCGGACCAGTTCGGGGACGCGCAGCCCGAGCCTGCGTCCCAGCTGCCCGCAGATGACCTCGGCCACCAGGGTCTTGCGCCCCTGCCCGGCCCCCGTGAACTTCATGACGTAAGTGCCGAGATCGTCCGCCTCGACGATCCCGGGGAGCGAGCCGCCCTCACGCAAAGGCGTGACATAGCGGGTCGCTACGACCTCTTCCAGCACTTTCCCAGGCCACCCATCTTTTCAGCCTTACAAACCACGGACGACTTCTCCGGGGCGTAGAGGCAGGAATCACCGGTCAACGGCGCTGGGGAGAATCTGGGGAGTTTCGGCCGGCGAGCCGGTCTCCCCGCTCCCCAAGCAGACCGTCGACGGTGCCGCGCCCCGTGCTGCCGGCTTCCGGCATGAAGTGAGCATAGTAACCGAGGGTGATCGCCGGCGAGGACTGTCCGAGCCACCGGGCCGGGGTCGCGACGGACTCTCCGGCTTCCGGCGTGATCGAGGCGTAGGTGCGCCGAAGCTCAGCCCGAACACCTCGCCCTGGCGGGGTCCGCGCCCCAGGCCGACTACGACGGCGATCCTGTTCCGCTCGCTGATGACATCGCGGACTCGCAGCGCCGTACCCATCGGCCACGCGTCGCGCCGCTCCCGTGGCGACTTGGGCCACCGCACAGATTTCGCGTGCATAGGATTGAGCGCGAGGCGCTTGTCGTCGACGACCGCTTCCAGGATGGGGGAAAGCCCGGAAAGGATGCCGCGCTGGTAGTCGACTGACGAGACTGTCGACGCCAACTTGGTTTGCGGTGATACACCGAGGTACGCGGCGGCATCCCTTGCGTTGAGAAAGCAGGCGCGTACAGCGCTGGTGGAGTCAGACGCAGTCGAGGGGCAGAACAGCGATCGCGTAGGCATAGAGCCGCGCCTGCCGGGCCAGCGCCTCGATGACTTGACTGATCAGCGGCCCGGCGGCGTTCAGCCGCTTGTTGTAGGCGGATTGCTGGGACAGGTAGCGAGAGAGGTGGCCGAGTCGGGCGTGGGCGAAACGGACCCAGTGCCTGGCGGAGGGAAAGCCGAGCAGCACCTGGGCAACCGCAAGGCACAGCAGTTCGGAGTCCGTCAGCTTCGGGGTCGCCCGATCCGTCGACAAGGCGCCACATGGTCGTCGATGAACACGTACAGTGCCGCCAGAAGGGCGTCCAGGCTTGTCTTCACACACTGGCCAACGGGCGCCCTTCCCCGTGGTACTCAACTTGATTGGGTGATGTCGGGTGGCGTGGGCCATCGGTCACCTGCGCCGGTGACCGCCGACCCACATGGGATGGCCCTCGGTGTGCATACTGTGACCGTCAGAGGGGCCGTCGTCCGACCGAACGGCGATGAGTGGGGCCGATAGGCCACGGGCCGGGCCGGACGATCAAGGAGACCAGCGATGGATGTCAAGGAATGCTGGCGCCGCTACGGGCTTCGCCCCGTCGGCGCAGACCTCGACGAGATCCGTGCACTCCTCAGAGAGCACACGGCGCGTGAGCGACGCGTCCAGGGCGCGGGCGACACTGAGCTGATGAGGCTCTGCTGCTTCCAGCTGTTCAACAGCGGCGACCTCGACGACGTGCTCCTGATCTGGAGTGCGAAGCAAGCCAGCTTCGACGCAGCGTGCTCGATCGACATCGAATTCCTGCTTGGGCACGGGCTCGACGCGACGAAGGCCCACCTCTCGGCCAACCGTGCACCTTCTGCGACGGCCGCACTGGATCGACTGCGCGAGCTCGAGGCAGACGGTGAATTCGAGGGCTTCTCAGTGGAGGAGCGCTCCGCCGTCTACGACCGGTACTACGGCGACTGACGAATCTGCAGCGCCGGTCAGTCGTCCGTGATGAGGCCGGTGCCCGCAAGGCAGCTGTCGACGAAATCCGGGCGGTACTGGATCTGCTTGAGCCTGCGCTTCACGGCCCTGGTGATCTGGCCCAGGTCGGCTGCGGCGAGGTTGCCGATGTCGCGTTTGACCAGCGACCAGATGCCCTCCTGCGGGTTCAGGTCCGGCGCGTAGGTGGGGAGTTGGAGCACTGTGAGCCAGGCGGCATTGGCGGCGATGAACTCCCGCATCCCGGCGGTCAGGTGGAAGCGGACGTTGTCCCAGACCAGCACGATCGGTCCGCCGAGCTGGATGCGGGCACGCACCAAGAGGTCGCGGAGGTCCCGCCAGCCGAAGCCCTTCGCCTCGCCCTTGCGCCCTCGGTACTCGCGGATGGCGTAGATCAGCCGGGACCGCTCGCCCGGCTTGTAGCAGGTCATACCCGCCATCGACACCCGTCCGGAGCCCCGGCCGCGAACCCGGACGACCGGGGTTCGGCCGATCCGTCCCCAGGTTCGAGAGCGCGGCGGCGTCATCGACTGGCCGGCCCCATCCTCGAAGACGATCCAGCCGTTACACGCCGCCGCACAGCTTTTACCCGTGGCCAGACCTCCTTCTTCCACAACTCAACCGCCGCATCGTCGCGCTCGATCGCCCGGCGGGTGGGCTGCTGCCACGACCGGCCGTGCCGCTTCAGCAGCCGCCACGTGCCTTCCACCGTGTACGAAACGTGGAACAGTCGACCGATCAGCGTCTTGACTCGCGCCAGCCTCCACCGCTGATCGGCCCAGCCGTGGACGAGTGGTCCACGCTCCAACTCCCGCTCCAGTCTCGCAATCTGAACTGAGCTGAGCCTGGGACGTCCAGGCGATCCCTTCGACAGGATCCCGGCCTCGCCTCGCTCGCTCCAAGCCCGGCGCCACCGCTCCACCGACCGCTCGCTCACCCGCAGCGCGGCAGCGATCTCCTGGTTCTTCTCCCCGCCCTCGAAGCGTTCCACGGCCTGCAGCCGGATCCGCTCCCGCGCGGCCCTCTCGGCGTCGGTCAGCCCGCCGCCCTGCGCGTACCTCACAGCCCCACAGCTACCGCAGCCGACAGACCGGCGTCAGGCAAACATCCCCGACATCACCCAATCAAGTTCAGTAGCAACCAGCACACACTTCGGACTCACTCATCCAACTCGGCCGTCTCCTGCGGTTCCTGCCGGTCAGCCCCGCGTCGTCCGGTGCCGAACGCCACGGGTCAAGCGAAATACGGGAAGACGCCCTAAGAACTCCTAACGAAATGATCTTCGAGATGGTTGGATCGCTCCGGAAGTGACGATCCGGGGGTGTGGGGTGGCTCGGCCGAAGCCGTGGCATGTTGACGACGAGTCGTGGTCGGTGATCGAGCCGCTGCTGCCCAAGGTTGAGCGTCGGGTGCGGCATCCAGGACGGAAGCGGCATCCGGACCGGCTGGTGTTCCAGGGCATCCTGTTCGTCCTGCACACCGGGATCAGCTGGGAACATCTCCCTCAGGAACTCGGCTTCGGGTCGGGCATGACCTGCTGGCGGCGCCTGACCGAGTGGACGGAGGCCGGCGTCTGGCCCCGGCTCCACGAGGTCCTGCTGGCCAAGCTCCGCAGCGTGAACGCCCGGGACTTCTCCCGGGCGGCTGTGGACGGGTCTCACATCCGGGCGCTACAGGGGGATCCAAGACGGGACGAAGTCCTGTCGACCGGGGCAGGACGGGCAGCAAGCACCACCTGATCACCGACGCCACCGGCATCCCGCTCACCGTCACCCTGACCGGCGGCAACCGCAACGACGTCACCCAGCTCATTCCACTGCTTCAGGCAGTGCCGTCCGTTCGGGGCAAGCGCGGCCGGCCCCGGCGCCGCCCCGACGTCGTGCTCGGTGATCGCGGCTACGACCACGACAAGTACCGCCGACTGGTCTGGGACCTCGGAGTGAAGCCGCTCATCGCCCGCCGAGGCACCGAGCACGGCTCCGGGCTCGGCACTCAACGCTGGGTCGTTGAACGCGCCTTCGCCCACCTGCACTGGTTCCGCCGCCTGCGCATCCGCTGGGAGATCCGCGATGACATCCACGAAGCCTTCCTGAGCCTGGGATGCGCACTCATCTGCTGGCGCCGTCTCTCACGGCTGGTCCGGGACGCCCCTGCTCAGTAGCCATTCCTTGACGCTCGGGGAGCTGTCCAGGAGTCGGCTGACCTGCATACCTTCGACCCGTGAGGTCACTCTCGACAGAGGGGTGAAGTCACCAGGCAGGACGTCCAGCAGGCTCATCACGCGGTCTCCCGTATGAAGTGTGATGAGCAGTTCGCACCGAATCTGACGCGGGATGCCGGGGCGATGCGGCAGGCTGTTCCACAGGGCTGGCCACAGATAGTGAGTTCCATCGGGCGCCGCATTCGCTTGCACCCATGCCTGGTCCAACCGCTGGTTGAGGCTGAACTCGCATGCCCGCTCCTCCAACCTGACCAGCGAGGTCGTATCGAGGACCTTCACCTCCCGAGGCACCGGCTCATCCGAGTTCATCGCCCCATGCTGCCCGACAGCACCCCAGCGCCTGGAACCGACCCTTCGAAGTTCATTTCGTTAGGAGTTCTTAGCCCTGCGTGCGTTCCGCCGTGACCAGCCAGGAGGTGCTCAGGAGGCGGACCATGCCGTCGGGTGTCTCGTGGGCGGCCAGGTGGGTGGTGAGCGCTTCTCGGGCGCGGTCTTGGGCGGGCGCGTCAGCCTGTTGCATGAGATGGCGGCCGGGGCCGGTGGCCAGCAGGAAGTCCGCCGCGTCCTCGGCGTCCCCGCCCCAGGCACCGTACGCCGTCACCTCATCGACCGTGACGCCGGTGTAGCCCGCGGCGGCGAGGACGGCACGAACACGTTCCGGGGCCGCGAGGGAGAACATGCCAGTGCCACCGCCCGGCATTCCGAAGCCACCGACCGGCAGGATGCCGTTCAGGGAGGCCATGGCCGTCACCCAGCCGTTGCGCTCGGGCGCGGCGGGGCAGACGAACGCGAGGCGGCCGCCGGGCCGCAGGGCGCGTCCGATGTTGCCGAATGCCTTCTCCGGGTCCGCATAGAACATCACGCCGTAGCGGCTGATGGCCGCATCGAACGCGGCCTCCTCGAAGGGGTGCACCTGCGCGTCGCCCTGAACGAAGGAGACGTTGGCCAGTCCTTCGGCCGCCGCGCGGTTGCGCGCCTCGGCAAGCATCGGCGCGGAGAGGTCCAGGCCGAGCGCACGACCCGCGGGGGCTCGACGTGCGGCAAGGCGGGTGGTCTGGCCGGCGCCGCAACCGAGGTCGAGGGTGCGGCGGTCGCCGGTGATGGCGGCGGCGGTCAGCAGCGGCTCGTTGAATCCCTCGTTGATGGCGTTCCAGCGGTCCTGATGACGCGCCCAGTGGGTGCCTTCGGGGCCGTTCCACGCTTCTGCCTGTTGAGTGTTGACCATCTCCGGCACGGGGCCTCCTCAAGTGAAAAGATAAATGGGCGATCGCCCAAACTTGCGCGCAACCACAATATGGGCGTGCGCCCATACTGGCAATGCCCATACGATTCAGACCAGAAGGACGGCAGAACACGAAGAGAGGACGGCCGGACTGATGTCACCACGCGGGGTGGCGACACCGAACGTGCGCGAGCGCTTGTTTGCGGCCGCGGAACGTGTCGTCGAGAGGGACGGACCGGGGGCGCTCACGAGCCGTGCCGTCACCACCGAGGCGGGGTGCGCCAAGGGGCTGCTGCACACGCACTTCGCGGGCTTCGACGAGTTCGTGGCCGAGCTCGTCCTCGACCGGTTCGCGCGCACCGCCGAGGGGGCCGACGCCCTGGCTGGGCTCGCCGGACAGGGCACGGTGACCGGGAACCTGGGCTCCGTCGTCCTCGCACTGTTCGACGCCGGCGGTCCCGCCCTGTCGGGCCTCGCCATGGCCCGGCCCAACGCGGCGCTCCGCATCCGCGAGGCATTCCAGGCCGGCGCGCCAGGCTTCGCGGCGATCGAGGAGGCCGTCGCCGGCTACCTCCGGGCGGAGCGGGAACTCGGCCGGGTGCCCAGCCGCGTCGACGCGGGCACGGCGGCCCTCGCTCTCGTCGGCACCTGCCACCACCTGCTGATGACCTCGTGGCCAGGCACACGCGATCCGCGCCCGGCCGTCCAACGGCTCGTCACCGCACTCGTAGGCTAGCGGCCCAAGTCAGAGATCACTAACGCGCCTGGGGTCTGATGCACGATCGGGTGACATCTGGTCGATGAAGGCCCGCCAGCATTCCCGCGCGTGGAGCGGTGATCGACTGCACCTGTCGCCCCGAGGTCACCGGTATGTCGCATGACGAACCGCCGAGGTTCTGGGCTGGGCCCGGTGAGGAGCGCGCCCGCGAACACACTGGCTCGGCAGGGCCTCCGACGAGCCCCTGGAGCCGAAGCGGCGGGAACTACTGCCTTCGCAGCTCCCAGGCGCCCTGGTGTCGCTCGCGGTCAGCTCTCTTCCCAGTCCGGCACGGCCGAGAGCGCCCCCATCCGCAAGTTCCAGCGGCCGTTCCGCCCGGTGAGGTGCACTGCCGCCAGGGGCGGCACATCGATCCGCCAGAACAGCGCCCGCGGCACGCCCAGCGCACTGACGACGGTCGCGCGCACCACCGACTGGTCCGCGACGGCCAGCACCCGCCCGGCATCAGCAGGCAAGCCGTCGAGCCAGACGGCGACCCGATCGCACACCTGCGACACGGACTCGCCGCCATGCGGTACCGCTTCGGGGTCGGACATCCAGGCGGCGAGCCCGTCGCCCTCCCGCTCGGCGACCTCGCCGAGGGTCCGTCCCGCCCACCTGCCCATGTCCATGTCTCGAAGGGCCGGCTCCACGGTCACCACGTCCCACTGAAAGGCACGCACGGTGCTCTCGCACCGATCCGACGGCGCCGAGTAGCGCAGTGAGGCTCGCGGCAGAAGGGCCGCCACCTCCCCGGCTTGCCGTAGCGCCCGTGCGTCCAGCGGCACCTCTCCGAATCGCACATCGCGCTCCGCTGCGGCGGGGGCGCACACCAGCGTGAGCCTGACGGTCACGAGCGTTCCCTTCGTTGCGCACTCGAGCCGGATGATCGTAAGACGCCCACGACTTAAGGATCTTCGCACCCACGTCCACGCGCTGTGGCGTCCCTCACATCTCGCCGAGGGGATCCCCATTGAGCCTAATTCTCTAAGCAGCTTAGTATTCGTGAGTCTTCGCGCAGCCGGTCGCCCATCCGGGGCGGCGGCGAAGGCGCCGCCTGATCCGCTGTACGCCCAGCCCGTAGGCGGTCGAGGAAGAAGGAGCTCCGCCGTGGCCTCCCATCGCCGCCCGAAGCAGCCCAGTCCGCTCCATACCGGCGTCATCACCGCCACCGCCGCGGCGGCCGTGGCCCTTTCCACCCAGGCAGCCTCGGCCGACCCGCTGCCCGATCCCAACAAGAAGGGTGTCAAGGCGCAGGTGGACCGCCTGTACGAGCAGGCGACCCAGGCCACGGAGAAGTACAACGGGGCCAAGGAGAAGGCCGACGCGCTCAAGAAGGAGGTGGCGGGCCTCCAGGAGGCGGCGGCGCGCAAGCAGGGTGAGCTGAACGAACTCCGTGACCGGATCGGCACGGTGGCAGCCGGCCAGTACCGTTCCGGCGGCCTCGACCCGGCCCTTCAGCTGTTCCTCTCCGAGGAACCCGACACGTACCTCGAGAAGGCGTCGGCCCTGGACCGGGCCGGCGAGCGGCAGGCGGCCGTACTGCAGCAGTTCCTCTCCCAACAGCTGGCGCTCCAGCAGCAGCGCAGGGAAGCGTCCGAGAAGCTGCGCGACCTCGGCTCCGTACAGAAGGAACTGGGCAACCGGAAGACGGAGATCCAGATCAAGCTGCGCGAGGCCCAGCGCCTCCTCAACACCCTCTCGGCGAAGGAACGGGCCCGGATCGCGCAGGAGGAGGACCGGGCCAACCGGGCGAGCGCGCGGGTCGACCTCGGCAACGAGGCAAGTGCCTCCGAGCGCGCCGCAGCGGCCTTCGCCGCCGCCAAGAGCCGGGTCGGCATGCCGTACGTCTGGGGCGCGAGCGGCCCGAGCTCCTTCGACTGCTCCGGCCTCACGTCCTGGGCGTACCGCCAGGCCGGCGTGACGATACCGCGCACCTCCCAGGCCCAAGCCAGTGCCGGAACGCGCATCAACTCCCTCAGCGCCCTGAAGCCCGGCGACCTGATCATCATGCGCAGCGATCTCAGCCACGTCGGCTTCTACGCCGGCAACGGGCAGATCCTGCACTCGCCCAAGCCCGGTGCGCAGGTCCGCTACGAATCGATCGCCCGCAGCGGCATGCCCTTCATGTGGGGCGTACGCATCGGCTGACGCACGCAGCAGAGAGGGGCGCCGGCTCGAGACCGGCGCCCCTCTCGCGTGACAGGCGTCAGGACGAGGGCGCGACCGCCGCCCCCGGCTCCATGGCCGCAGTCCGTGCGCCAGACTCGCGCGGCTGCAGCAGCCGCTCGGCCAGTGCGCCGAAGACGAGGCCGAATCCGGCCCACAGCGTGGCCTGGATCGCGAGCGCCGAGATCCTGAACTGCCAGACGACGGCGGCCGGGAAGCCCTTCGGCATCTCGTTGACCGCGGGAAGGAAGGCGTACGCGAGTCCGACGGCGAGGACGAAGAACGCCCCTGCCGCAACCGACGCGTTCCAGTTGCCCAGACGGGGCGCGAGCCGCTTGCCCAGGATCACGCCGGAGACGGCGAGCAGCACGCTGAGCACCACCATGAGCAGGTACAGGGTGGTGCGCTGACTGATCGTCGCCGGATCGCTCACGGCCGGCGGGTTGGCGGGGTACTTGAGGAACGGCACCACGTAGAAGGCGATCAGGCCGCCAAGAGACAGCAGCCCGGCCGTGGCGCGCGGTCCGAATCCACCGATCCGGCCCAAGGCGAAGCAGTACGCCAGCGCGGCGATGCCGCCCAGGGCGACGCCGTAGACGAGGACGCCGGTCGCGAGGCCGGTGGTGGACTGGGCCGCGCGGCTGACCAGCTCCGCGCCCCCCTCTTCGTGGCTGTGCGCCGCCTCGTAGGCGATGCCGGCCTCGGTCGGCGGCTCGCCGAGGAAGTAGGCGACAATCAGGGCGAGGAGACCGGCCACGAGGCCGGCCACCATGCCGCGGGCAAGGAGCTTTCCGACGGTTGCGGAGTTCATGATGTTCGCGCCCCCGTCTCAGTGGCAGGGGAAGCCGAGCAGGTGCCGGCCGTCGTGCACCCATTCATGGACGCCTTCGCCGGCGAAGATGGCGGTGGCACCCTGCTCGGCGCCGACGAAGAAGAGCGCGAGCAGCATCAGGGCCCCGAAGAAGACGGCCCAGGGCAGGATCGACTTGACGGGCAGTGCGGCGGGGATGGCGGCGACGCTCGGCTGAGCGGTGGCCTGGGCCATGGCAGGACCTCCAGTGGGAACACGCGTCCCGGTCGGATGGAGCTCGCTCGACGGGGGCGAGTCTGACTTGCCGGGCCGCACCGCTCAGGAGATGAGCGGCTGCCGCCGGGCACACAGTGGCGCGACCGTGCCGGATTCCCACCGGCTTCCGCTGCCCATCGATTGACTTGTCCTGGTCAAGGTAGCGGAAGCCCCTCGAACCCACAACAAACTTCTAAATGACTTAGAAGAATCGATTAAGGTTCACCCATGACCGATCCACACGCCCCCGGGGTGGCTTCAGCGGCGCGACATGTACGCCTGCATGGCCCGGTGCAGGGTCTTGTTCACCGCTCCCTGCAGGGGCAGCTCCCACTCACCGAGGGTCTCCACCACTTCCCCTCCGGTGCCGAGCTTCCAGCGCATCAGCCCGAACGACCGCTCCGCGGGATCGAGGGTGTCCGGTACGCCCCGCATGTCGTACACGGCCGCACCAAGGGAGTGTGCGTCGCGGATCAGTCGCCACTGCAGAGCGTTGCTCGGCCTGACCTCGCGGCGGTGATCGGCGGAGGCCCCGGTCTGGTACCAGGCACGCCGGCCCGCCACGATCATGGTGTGAGCAGCGAGCACCTCCCCGTCGTGCCGGGCGAGGTAGAGCCGCATGCGCCCGTTCTCCTCGGCGTTGAGCTCTCGATGCTGCCGCTGGAAATAGGGGAGAGAACGTCCAAGGCGGAAGCCGTCGCGCCGCTCGGTGACCTGCAGCAGGTCGCAGAAGGCGGGAAGATCCTCGGCGGTGCCGAGGTAGGTCTCCACCCCTACCGTCTTCGCCTTCTTGATGTTGCGCCGCCACTCCTGGTTGAAGCCGGACCACAGGTCGTCCGTGCTGCGGCCGGCCAGGGGCAGCTCGAACAGGTGGCGGGGCTGGGCGTCGCCCGCGCCGCCGTCGTCTCCGCAGCGCCGCCAGCCGGCCGCCCGCAGCCGGTCCGCGACGGCCGCCCCGATCGGCTCGACGACGTCCGGCAGCACGTCGCCGACCCGGCGCCCCGGGCCGACGGCCGCCTTGAGCGTCTCGGCGCTCCACCGGCGGTACGCCAGAGGCGGCCCCATCCGCACGGCGAAGGCCCCAGCCGCCCGCAGTTGGTCGAGGAGCAGCTGCAGGACGCCCATCAGCGCCGGGTCGGCCCAGTCCAGCACCGGCCCCTCCGGGATGTACGCGAAGTACCGCCGGGTACCGGGCAGCTGCCGGTACAGCACCTGGGCGGCGGCACGCTGGCGGCCCGTCCCGTCGAACCAGCCGATCCGCTCGGCCCGCCAACCGTCCTTGACGGCGCTCCAGGACGGCAGCTGAAGGAAGCTGACCTGGTCGCCCTGCGTACGTCCCGAGAGGGAGTCGAGGTAGGCCAGGTGCTGCTCAACGGTCGTGGGCACGGTCTCCAGGGCACCGGCACGGTGGGTCGTCTGCACCTCGGCGACAGCCATGTCGAAGGTCTCCTCGTTCTGGTCCTTGCGCCTCCTGCGGGAGGGCGGCGGGATACCCCCGCCTGTCTCATGCACGCCCGGCGGCGCCGGAATGTGGCAGGCGATTTCGCCGACGTCCGCGGAACCGGCTCACGGGCGGGTGCGGCGTGACGGGGACAAGGCCGGCGGGAGCCGGTGTCGACGCCCGGAGGGCGGACGTGGGCGGCGGGCGGGGCAAGGCGTTGATGATGCTCGGCTCGCTCGTCTCCCGGGTCACGGGCTTCGTACGGAGCGCGGTGGTCGTCGCGGCCCTGGGGACGGCACTGCTCGCGGACGCCTACAACGTCGCCAACACAGTGCCGAACATCGTCTACATCCTGCTCATGGGCGGGGCGCTCAACTCGGTCTTCGTGCCCGAGCTGGTGCGTGCCGCGAAGGAGCACGAGGACGGCGGAGTCGCGTACACCGACCGGCTCATCACCCTCTGTCTGGTCACGCTCACCGCGATCACCGCCGTGGCCGTGCTCGCGGCGCCCTGGATCGTCACCGCGTACACGGACTACACCGGTGCCCAGCACGACCTCACGGTGGCCCTGGCCCGCTACTGCCTGCCGCAGATCCTCTTCTATGGCGCCTACACCGTGCTCGGGCAGGTGCTCAACGCCCGGGGCCGGCTCGGGGCGATGATGTGGACGCCGGTCCTCAACAACGTCGTCGTGATCGGAGTCTTCGGGCTCTATCTGGTGGTGGCCGCGACGGCGACCGGAGCCGGCGAGGTCACCGACGGGCAGCTGCTCCTCCTCGGGATGGGCAGTACGACGGGGATCGCAGTGCAGGCGCTCGCTCTGCTGCCCGCCCTGCGGTCAGCGGGCTTCCGGTGGCGCCCGCGGCTCGGCTGGCGGAACTCGGGTCTTGGCCGACCGGTGCGGGCCGCAGTGTGGACGCTGCTGCTCGTGCTCGTGAACCAGGTCGCGTACTGGGTGGTGACCCGGCTCACGACGACAGCCGGGATTCGGGCGGACGCCGAGGGCATCGCGGCGGGTGTCGGGTACACGGCGTACAGCAGCGCGTACCAGCTGTGGGTCGTCCCGCAGGGCATCATCACGGTCTCCCTCGTGACGGCCCTGCTGCCCGTGATGAGCCGCGCGGCGGTCGCCGGCGACCCTGGCCGGATCGGCGCGGAGCTCACCCGCTGCCTCAAGACCACCGCGGTGGCGATCGTCCCCGCCGGCATCGTGTTCCTGTTCCTCGCGCCTCGCCTCACCGGCGTCGCCTACCAGTACGGACAGGTGACCGAGGCCGACGCGCAGGCGATCGGGTGGATGCTGGCCGCGTTCGCTCCGGGCCTCGCGGCGTTCTCCGCGCAGTACGTACTCGCACGGGGCTTCTACGCGCTGGGGGACACCCGTACGCCCTTCTTCCTCACCCTCGTGATCGCCGCCCTCAACGCGGGCCTGTCACTGGCCGCCTACACCGTGCTGCCCGCGCGCTGGGCGGTCACCGGCATCGCGGGCGCGTACGCGATGGCCTGCACTGCCGGACTCGCATGCACGGCGACGGTGCTACGGCGTCGCCTGGGGCGGGGACTCGAGGGCGCGCTCGGTACGCACGTGCGGCTCGCGGTCGCGTGCCTGCCCGGTGCCGGCGCGGCGCTCGCCGTCGACCGGCTGAGCGCCAGGCTGCTGGGCGACGGCCCGCTCGTCGACGGAGGTGCGCTGCTGGCGGGCACGGGGTTCGTCGGTCTGTCCGTGCTGCTGCTCGCCCGCCCGCTCGGCGTGCCCGAGGTGGACGCCCTGCTGGCACCGCTGCGCCGGCGTCTGGGAGCCCGCGGCCGGCGCCGCGCGGAACGACCAGGAGGCGGCCTGTGACGGCTTCGGTGCACGACTCCGCCGAGCGGGACTTCGAGAAGTTCTACGCGGAAAGCGTGCGACGCATGATCGTCGTCGTGTACGCAGTGACCGGCGACATCGCCGAGGCGGAGGACGCCGTACAGGAGGCATACGCGCGAGCCTGGCCGCGCTGGAACGAGCTGGCCGAGCAGGGAGATCCCACCCCATGGGTACGCACGGTCGCCCTGCGGCTGGCGGTGAGTTCGTGGCGTCGAGCCCGTAACCGGGTCAAGGCCCACTTCCGGCACGGGCCGCCCGCGGACGTGCCCGGTCTCGACCCGGACCACGTGGCCCTGGTTGCGGCGCTCCGGCACCTCTCCCCTCAGCAGCGACGCGCCGTCGTCCTGCATCATCTGGTCGACCTGCCCGTGGACGAGGTGGCCCGGCAGACCGGCTCGACCAGCGCAGCGGTACGCTCGCGCCTCATGCGCGCCCGGCGCATCCTGAACAGCCATCTTTCCGACACCGCCGCGTCGGAACCCCCGGCGCGCATCGGCCCGCGGGCGGTCGCGCCGTACCGGCCTCGACAGGAGGCGTACCCCCATGAATGACGGCAGGTCCATGCCTCTCGGCAGCGAACTGGACGCCAGACTGCAGGAGTTCGCGGCCGAGGCCGATCCCCTCGTCGCCCCCGCCGGCGGAGTCGTGGACGTACGTCTCCGGGCGGTCCGGCGCCGCACTCGCCGTCGCGCGGGAGCGGGGGCCGTCGCCGTCGCCGTGGCGCTCACGGTCGGCTGGTGGATCCGCCCCAGCCCCACGGACGCACGCCTCTCGGCGCAACCTGACCAGGCAAACGGCCAACTGGTCGCAGCGGCCTCGATCCTCCCCTCCCCCGGCGCGGATCGCGTGCTGGCACCCAGAGCCCTGCTCTCACCAGCGGCCCTGCCGTGGAACGCGACGTACCGGTGGCGGGCGGTCACGACCGGGGACGGGTCGACGGCGGCCCTGCCGAGTCAGGGCACCCACCCGTGCACCCTCGTCTGGTTCTCCGGATCGAGCGCAAGGAACCAGATCGTCCGCACGTACAGCGGCCAGGGTCGCGCCACGGCCCAGCACCGGATCGTCGGCTTCCGCACCGAAGACGCGGCCCGGCGAAGCGTCGGCGAGGTGGCCGAGGCGCTGCGGCAGTGCGGATGGCACGGGGCCCGGACATCCGGGCCGGGGGAAGGCCACGGCCCGGACTCGCCGGTGGTGTACGACTACGCCTTGGCGGGCGACTCGGAAGCGCCACTGCGCGTCACGCTCGTCCAGTCGGACCACCGCGTCGCCGTGTTGGTACTGGGTGCGAGGCACAGCGCCGACCCGACTCACACCGATCCACGCACCGAGCGCTGCCTGGGGTCGACGCAGAACTCGCCACGGGCACATTGTTGAGGCGTAAATTTATTTCTTAGTTGCTTAGTAAAGACCCTGACCGATCCCTCCAAACCAGACAACCGACCGAGCGTCTACACGACTTATTCACGCCACGTTTCGGATGGAATTCCGAACCGCTCAGAAGAGATGGTTAAGATAACGGCGTGATTACAGCCCGGTCGCGCTCGCGTGCGCCGCACTCCCACCTTTCGGTGGGGCTGCGACGTCTACTCGGCCTGGCCGCACTCCTGTTCGGCCTCCTGGCCGGGCACGAAGTGAACGTGGACGGGGCCGCGGTTGGCGCGGCGCCCGCCATGACCAGCCTTTCCCACAGCATTGAGGGAAGCTCCGGCGACCACGATCCGACGCACCCGGCACACGAATGCTCGCCGAGGCCGCCGGAGGGAACACCGGCACCCAATACGCCGTGTTTCACACGACTGCCCGATGCGCCCTGCTCTGCCGGGCCCTGCCTCCCAACCAACGCCGACGCGGGCGAGGCGACCACAGCACCGGCGGCCGCCACGAGAGCCTCGACAGTCCTTCAGGTGTAGAGCGCCCCGCGTCTCGCTCCCTACGGCCGCGCGCACTCCGCGCCCGGGCGTGGACAAGGGACGCGTATCACCCCCACACCCCTGATTTGTCGCGGATACCGCTCCGTCCCGCCTTCATGGGACAACAGGGGTACTGCCGCCCGGAGGAACTGTGCCACGCCACCCCCACAACCCCTTACTCGCCGCTGTCGTCGGCGCCCTGCTGTTGTCGGCAGCCCTCTGCTTCACGCCCCTCGGTGACGCCGCGCACCACCAGGTCGACAGCGCCGCCGTCACGGCCGTCACGGCCGGCCTCGACCTCGACCACACCGACGACCGCGCCCCACAACATCAGCACCACGACCACAAGGCCGGCTGCACTGCCCCGGGCCTCGGGCCGCAGCTCCTCGTCACGGCGCAGCACGCACCTGACTCCAGCGCACTCGACTCCTCCGACGACGGTCCGCACGCCTTGGGGCTTCGGCTACCGCCGACGGCCGATGGTGCTGCGCCCATAGCCATGTCCGGTCGGTCGACGCAGATCCGCGTCTGCCGGTGGCGCATCTAGACCGTTCGACTCCCGGCCGCGCACGACGCGGCCGTCCCTCGAACGAGTACCTGATACGCACACCGAACTGAGAGCGGAACCATGCATTCCTCGACCACCGACGTCACACCTCCCACCCGCTCCGCCCTGTCAGGGCTGGTGGGCAACACGCCTCTCCTCCACGTGTCGGAGCCGCTCGCCCCGGCGGGCCGCGGTTTCTGGGCCAAGTTGGAGGGCTTCAACCCCGGCGGCATCAAGGACCGCCCCGGCCTCCACATGGTGGAACGGGCCCGCGCCCGCGGCGACCTGCGCCCCGGCGCACGGATCATCGAGTCCACCAGCGGTACGCTCGGACTCGGCCTCGCCCTCGCCGGCATGGTGTACGGCCACCCCGTCACCCTGGTCACCGACCCGGGCCTGGAGATGTCCATGACCCGGCTGCTCACCGCGTACGGGGCCCAGGTCAACGTGGTCTCCGAGCCGCACCCCACCGGCGGCTGGCAGCAGGCGCGCCGCGACCGCGTCGCCCAGCTCCTCGAACAGCACCCCGGCTCCTGGTGCCCGGACCAGTACAACAACCCCGACAACACCACCGCGTACACTCCGCTCGCCCTCGAACTCGCCACCGAGCTCGGACACATCGACGTCCTGGTGTGCAGCGTGGGCACCGGCGGGCACTCGGCCGGAGTCTCCCGCGTCCTGCGCCAGCTGTACCCGGACCTGACCATGATCGGGGTCGACACCATCGGCTCCACGATCTTCGGCCAGCCGGCCCGGCCGCGGCTGATGCGCGGGCTCGGATCCAGCATCTACCCGCGCAACGTCGCGTACGACCGGTTCGACGAGGTGCACTGGGTGGCGCCGAGCGAGGCGGTGTGGACCTGCCGCCGGCTCGCCACCTCCCACTACGCCACGGGCGGGTGGAGCGTCGGCGCCGTCGCGCTTGTCGCGGGCTGGCTCGCCCGCTCGCTCCCCAAGGAGACCAGGATCGCGGCGATCTTCCCCGACGGACCGCAGCGCTACCTCGGCACCGTGTACGACGACGACTACTGCGCCGCCCACGGCCTCCTCGACAACCCGCCCGCGCCCGAGCCGGAGGTCATCGGCCGCCTGAACGAGAAGGAGGTCAGCCGCTGGACGCGGTGCACCACCGTCGTCGACCCGCTCACGCTCACCGACGAGGCCCCGGCCGGAGTCGACATCGACGACGCCGACCTCGCGGACGCCGCGGAGGAGCGGTTCTGATGAAGGGCACGTTCTCGCAGTTCCGTTCGTACGACCGCAGCGTGCGGCTGTTGATGGTGAACCAGTTCACCATCAACCTCGGCTTCTACATGCTGATGCCCTACCTCGCTGCCCACCTGGCCGGGCCACTCGGTCTCGCCGGCTGGCTGGTCGGCCTCATCCTCGGCGTACGCAACTTCAGCCAGCAGGGCATGTTCCTCGTCGGCGGCACGCTTGCCGACCGGCTCGGCTACAAGCCGATGATCATCGCCGGGCTCGTCCTGCGCACGGTCGGCTTCGCGACCCTGGGTCTGGTGGACTCCGTTCCCGCGCTGATCGCCGCCTCCGCGGCGACGGGTCTGGCCGGCGCGTTGTTCAATCCGGCGACCCGCGCCTACCTCGCCCTCGACTCGGGCGAGCGCCGGGTGGAGGCGTTCGCGCTGTTCAACGTCTTCTACCAGGCGGGCATCCTGCTCGGGCCGCTGGTCGGCATGGTCCTTACGGGCGTCGACTTCCGCGTCACGTGCCTCGTCGCGGCCGGCACCTTCGCCGTGCTGAGCGTCGTGCAGATCCGCGCCCTTCCCGCCCGGCGGGCCAAGGAGACGAAGGAGAACGAGGAGAAGGAGGGGCAGAGCGTACTCGCCGAGTGGCGCGGCATCCTCGCCAACCGCCCGTTCCTGCTCTTCTCCGTTGCCATGATCGGCTCGTACGTCATGTCCTTCCAGGTCTACCTGGCCCTGCCCCTGGAGGTCCGGCGGCTCGGCGGCGAGGGCACCTTCGGCACGGCCGCTGTCGCCGTCCTCTTCGCCGTGTCCGGACTGAGCACGATCCTCTTCCAGACCAAGGTGACGGCCTGGTGCAAGGCCCGCATGGAGCCGGGACGCGCCCTCACCTGGGGCCTGCTCACGATGGGCGTGGCCTTCGTGCCCCTGCTCGCCGCCGCGGCGGTTCCCGCACCCGGAGAAGGCATCGGCCTGTGGCTGCTGGCCGCCATACCACCGACGCTCGCGGCACTGCTCCTGGCGATCGGTACGATGATCGCCTACCCCTTCGAGATGGACACCATCGTCCGGCTCTCCGGCGACCGGCTCGTGGCCACCCACTACGGCCTCTACAACACCATCTGCGGAGTCGGCATCACCCTCGGCAACCTCCTGACCGGCGCGGCACTCGACGCCGCCCGCAAGGCCGGGCTCTCCGCGCTCCCCTGGCTGGCGCTCACCGCGCTCGGCCTGGCCTGCACCGCCGCTCTCTACGGGCTGCACCGCACCGGCCGCCTTGTCGAGCCGCCGACCGCGGCCCGGCCGGAACCTGTGACCGTCTGACCTGACACCAGCGGCAGGGGGCGGGCGCCCACGAAGCGCCCACCCCCGTACCGCCGTGCCCACCTTCGGGAGAGAACCTTGACGACCGTCCCGTCGCGGAAGGCGCGTACCAGCGTGCGGCTCCTTCCGTTCCGCGCCGTCCGATACGACCCGGCGCAAGCCGGCCGGCTCTCCGCCGTACTCAGCCCCCCGTACGACGACATGAGCCCCGCCCACGCCCGCGCCCAGCGCGCCCGGCCCCACCACATAGCCCGACTGCTCTACGCGCCCAATCCCCAGGACGCCGCCGGTCAGCTGCAACGCTGGCTGGAGCGCGGCGTCCTGCGCCGCGACCCCGAGCCCTCCCTGTACGTCTACGAGCAACGGCTCGGCACCCGGCTCCTCCAGCGCGGCCTCATCGGCGAGCTC
The DNA here is from genome assembly GCF_030056615.1 of Streptomyces sp. HNM0645. NCBI lineage: Bacteria > Bacillati > Actinomycetota > Actinomycetes > Kitasatosporales > Streptomycetaceae > Streptomyces > Streptomyces sp. HNM0645. Next base: position 122,398 of record NZ_JASHLT010000014.1, read on the forward strand.
ACCGTCTCCGGCCCTCTCGCCGGTCCCGTCGTCCCCCACGAGGACGTACAGGAACACGTCGTGCGGCAGCGCGCCGCCCACATGTCCGGCCTGCGAGCCCAGTTGGAGCCGCTGCTGCTCACCCACCGTTCCGCCGAGGGAACCGGTCGCCGTCTGGCGGAGTGGGTCGCCGAACACCCACGCGCCGTCGGCGCCCGACTCGGCGGCGTCACGCACTACCTCTGGCGGTGCACCGACCCCGCCGACCAGGCTCTCCTCACCACCGGCTTGGGCGGAAGCCAGGTTCCGTTGCTCGCCGACGGCCACCACCGCCTGGCGGCCTGCCGACGGCTCAGCCTGTGGCACGACGGCCTCCCCTGGCAGCGCAGCCTGGCCCTGCTCGTCGACTCGGCATCAACACCTCTGCGTCTGAAGGCGATCCACCGTGTCCTGCCGGACCTGGACGCGGAGAAGGCCGCACGAGCGGCATCCGGCGTCGCGCGCGTCCGGCCGCTTCACTCCGGGCCCCGGCTGCCCCGGCCCGGCGAACTGGTACTCGTCGGCGACGGACGCGCCTGGAGCGTGACGGAACCGGCGGCATCGGCCCTGACCGATGCGCTGGCCGGGCTGCCGACCGGGTGGCACGAGCAGCCCGCAGCCGTCACCGACCATCTCCTCATCCCGGGCTGCTGGTCCACACCCGACCTGCCCGGCGCGGTCGTACACATGCACGACGCCGACCGGGCCGTGGCCGCCGTGACATCCCACGGGTCGGGTACCGCCGTGCTCCTCCCCGCCCCCACCGAGGACGGGATCCGGGAACTCGCCGAAGTCGGCGTACTCCTCCCCCGCAAATCGACCTCGTTCGGGCCCAAGCCGGCCGCCGGGATGGTGATGCGGGTCTTCCCCACTCGTTGAGTTCCGCGGGGCTCGGAGTCGTCGACGTGCTCCACCTCGGGCGGCCTTCGACCACGGCCGTGGCGCGTGGCCGGCCAATGGCGCACACGGCTCATCTGGGCGGCGTGACGGCAGAGTCGGACGACGTAACGGCCGGCCCGGTCGGTGGGGACGGAGGCTTCAACTGCAAGCATGTCCTTCCCCGTCACGTCCGCAGCGGCGTCACCCACATGCGGGCCGTTGTCCGGCTTGTGGCACACACCGGCCAAGCGCGCCCGAATTCTCCGAGAAACCGGGGCGGCTGGGCAGAGGCGCCGCCATGCTCTGCCGTGGCGCACTCAGGCTTCGCCACGGCAGAGCAGCGGTTGTGAACTGGTCAGCTCTTGCCGAGCATCTTGTTCATCTGCTCGATCTCGGCCGTCTGGGCCTTGATCACGTCATCGGCCAGCTTGAATGCGGGGCCGTACTTGCCCTCCGCCTTCTCCTTCTCGGCCATCTCGATGGCGCCCTCGTGGTGCTTGATCATCATCTCCGCGAACATCTTGTCGAACTCGGCGCCCTTGGCCTTCATGAGCTTGTCCATGTCCTCCTTGCTCATCATGCCGGGCATGCCGTTCGCCATGTCGTGGCCCATGCCGGACATGTCGGCGGGGACCTCCTCGCCCCACGAGGTGAGCCAGCCGGACATGGTCGTGATCTCCGGGTCCTGGGCGCCCTTGATCGTCGCGGCCAGTTCCTCGGTCTCCGCGGACGAGGCCCGCGTCGGGGCCAGGTCGGCCATCTCCACGGCCTGGCGGTGGTGCTGGATCATCTCCTTCGCGAAGGAGACATCGGCCGCGTTGTGGTCACCGGCCTCCGCCGGCGCACCGGTGGCGGGCGCCGAGGTGGTGGACTCCACGGAGCCCATGGCTTGGCCGCTCCCGCCGTTGCCGCCACAGGCGGCGAGCACCAGGGCGGCGACGCCGCCGGTGGCGACGAGGGCGGTACGGCGGATCAGCTTACGGTGCGTGTTCATGTATGACTCCTGCGTTCGGTTTGGAAGGCATGCCGGTGAGCGCCGCCGCGCCCGGTGGACGGGCCACATGGGGCACTGCGCCGCAGGCGCTTCCTAGATCCGCAGGAGTTGAAGTTCGGACAGCGACGGAGGGGCACGGCCTCGGTCGGCTGCGAAGGTGTGCGTGGTGGCGATGCCCGCGGTCGGCTCGGCGGGGCAGATCGCCGTGGGCTGGAGCGCGGGCAGCGAGACAGAGGCCCCGACAGCGGCGGAGGCACACGTCGGATCGGCGTGGTCACCGTGCCCTTCGTGACCCGAGCAGTCATGATCACAGTGTCCGGTCGCGTCGAGCGTCACCGCCGCAGGCTGGTTCGAGCCGCTTGGCTGCGCGATCGCAGATACGGGCCCCATGGCGTGCATGCCCAGCAGCCCAAGGAGTACGGTCAGGACAAGAAGCCCATGCAGACGCAGCCTCTTCGGCGGCTCTGCGCACTTCTCGTCGGCCCTCATGGCCTCATCGTAAAGGCCCTGCTTCGTATAGCTGCGGCTAAGGGCTGTCCCGTAGTCCCCAGCGGGCGCACGACGACAGCTGCGGCACCTCGCTGCATTGTCGGATCGCCCGAATACGCCCAGTATGAGGACGACCCTCCGCCTTGCGATGCACCCCATCTGACGCCGCGCGATCCACCGGTGATTACGGGACAGCCCTTAGTTAGTGCCGGGGCACGCAAGGTTTGCCCGTCAAGGAGCGGCGTCCGGCGCACGGGGTCTCCCCCGGCCCTCCGGGCCGAGGGGAAGGATCGCATGGCGCCGGATCGGCCTCGTAGTGGGCCTACTCGGTTGATTCGGCAACGCCGCGAGTCGCCGTGCCGGGCGTCGCGACGGGGCGAACGTCGCCTGACGCGGCACTGGGTGGCATGCAGCTCTGCGTGACCGTCATGGTCTTGGTTTCCCCACCCGCCCTCTCGTGGAGCTGAGCGAGCCCGGAGCGGCTTTCAGCGGGTGAGGTCAGCCAGGCTGTCGAGTGCGGTGTCGATCTCTGCTGGGGTGTTGATGACGGCGGTGCCGATGCGGGTGTAGTTCAAGGTGGACAGCCGCACGCGGGCGGCGGCGGCGTGGTCGACGACCTGCTGATGGGTGTATCCGGCCACGCTGAAGCAGGTGATGCCCGCTGACAGGTCCGGGTCGGCAGGAGTGTGCACGGTGACCCCGGGGAGGCGCCTCAGCCCTTGCTTCACCCGCGTCGACAGCTGTGTGATGCGGGCGGCAACGCGTGCTCGGCCAAGCTGCTCATGCAGCGTTACCGCCACCGGCAGGGCGAAGGCATGCTCGAACGCCAGAAACCCGCCGGGTGACAGGGATGCTGCGCCCTCGCTCCCGATGAAGCTCACGAAGGTAGGCCGAAGCTGGTCGAGGACGTCCGGCGCCACCCAGACCAAGCCCGTTCCCCTTGGGCCGAACAGCCATTTGTGCGTTCCGGCGACCACCACGTCCGCGCCCAGGCCCGCGGCATCCTCGTCGACCGCCGCCAGCCCGTGCACGCCGTCGACGACCAGCAGGCACCGGTCGGCGGGGCTGCGCCCTTCATTGGCCTGGCGCACCACCTCGGCCACCGCCCGCACCGGCATCCGTAGCCCCGTACTGGACTGCACCCAGGTGATCCCCACGACTCTGGTGTTCCGGCGGATCGCCTCGCCGACCGCCGCTGCGATGCCTTCCGCCGTCGCGGTGGCCGGATCGGCGAACCAGGAGGCCAGCCGCACCGTGTTGCCGTGCTTTTCGGCTGCCAGCCGGGCGGCGGTGCGATGGGAGATGTGGTCGAACTCCGTCAACAGGAACTCTTGCCCCGGACGGGTCACGACGCCGTTGTAGACGACACCCAGCCCGATACTCGTGCTCGCCGTCATCGCGATGTCCTCGGCCCGGCCTCCCAGATAGGCGGCGAGCGCCTGGCGTACCCGGGGCCATCCGGTCGGACCGTCGGGCAGCGCCAAGCCCGAGGGCACCGACAGAGGATTGGCGTCGACCTGTGCGCTCAGGTGATCCACAGCATCTCGCACCACCTTCGGATGCGATGCCAGGTAGAACAACGCGAGATTCACCCATCCCGGCTCCAGACGAAACTGCGCCCGCAAGGCGTCCCAGTCCACGCGCCCATCGGGCGTAGTGACCGGCCGCTCCCGCGGTGTGCTCACTCCTACCGCGCAGGAGCTGGGCACGAGGGTGACCGCCAGCGCTCCGGCAGATCTCGCCAGCAGATCACGCCGACTCGTCATCGACATCAGCACCCCTTTGCACCGCGACCGGCGAAGCGGCGGCGGAATGGCTGTCGGTGCCCTTCTGGCAACGAGGTTACGCAAAGTGGCCGCGGGTGCCCACTGCGCCAGCACCCGGACGGGGTCGCTGTGCCGGCGGACTGGTGCGGCAGCCGTGAGATCGGCGTCCATGCGGCGTGGCAGAACCTCGCCGTATACGAACAGCCGCTCCGCCGGGTACGGACTCCCCCGTGAGCTGCCCGTCTAGTATGACGTCGAACACGGGATCAGCGGAGAGGACACGGCCCATGCGTCGGCTGGGGGAGCTTGAGGCGGAGATCATGGACCGCTTCTGGAGGTGGGACCGCCCCGCGACCGTGCGTGAGGTCGTCGACGACATCAACCTGCACAGGGACGTCGCCTACACCACCGTGACCACGGTCACGACCATCCTCTTCCACAAGGGCCACCTCACAAGGGCCAGGAACGGCCGGATCTGGCTGTACAAGGCCGCGGAGACCCGCGAGGCGTACTCGGCCGCGCTCATGGAGGACGGCCTGGAGGTCAGCGAGGACCGGCCGGCGGCCCTGGTCCAGTTCGTGGAGAACCTCGACGACGACGAGATCGCGGCTCTCCGCAAGGCCCTCCGGACCGTCGGGCGACGGGCGAAGCAGTGAACGCGGCCCCGGCCCTCCTGGGGTACGCGGCCGTCGTCGGCGTCGCCGCCCCGCGCCTGATGGTGCGCAGCGCCTGGCCACACCGGGCGCCGGCCCTCGCAGCAGCCGTATGGCTCGCCCTCATGGTGTCGTTCACGCTCGCGACCGCGCTCGCCGCCTCCCAGCTGGCGGCCCGCACCGAGCATCTGCACGCCGGACTCGTGGGGCTGCTGCACGCATGCGGCCCGGGTACGGGGACCCCGGTGGTGCCCAACCCGACGACCGCCGACCAGCTGGCCCTGGCGATGCCCCTCGCCGTGGTCATCGCCTTCGCCGGCGCCTTCCTCTTCCACCTCACGCGCGCGGGACTCATGCGCGCCCGGCACCGCGACCGGCTCGACATGGTGGGGGTGCGCTGCGACCGCCTGCGCGCCACAGTTCTGCCGCACAGCATCCCTGCGGCGTACTGCCTCCCGGGCCTACGCTCCCGCATCGTCGTGAGCGATGCCGCCGTGCGTCTGCTCACGGAAGAGCAGCTCGACGCGGTCCTGGAGCACGAGCGGGCGCACATCGCCGGCCGCCATCATCTGCTGATCGCGGCCGCTCAGGCGTTCGCCACGGTCTTCCCCGGGATGCCGCTCGCGCGCCGGGCACGGGAGGAGATGGGTGTGCTCCTTGAGATGGTCGCGGACGACCGCGCCTTGCGGAGCCACTCGCACGAGGTCCTGGCGAGCGCGATGTACGAGATGGTCGCCGGCCGGGCGCCGAAGGGCGCGTTCGGCGCGGGCGGGTCGACGGCCCTGCTCCGCATCAAGCGCATCCTGGGTCCGCGCCGAGCCCCTCACCCGGCTCTCTGGGGTTCGGTGGCCTCCGTCGCCCTGGCCGTCCCGCTGCTGCCGCTGCTGGTCGCCTGCCCGCCCGGCGGCTGACCGTACGCCCACAGGCTCCTCACCTGGGCTGCGGAACGCTATGCCCAGTCATTGCACTGCCTTTGCAGATACATTTTCCAAGCAGCCAGGAACAGGAGTCGCCCCGCCCGCGCTGACGAGGGCACCGATGCCCCGGTCGACTCCGACCGTGCCGCCACTGCTCCAGCGCTTCAAGGGCGCCCTCACACCTCGCGAATGGGCGCGAGCGGGCGGCTTGGCCGCAGCGATCCCGGCACTGCACGTCATCGGCCGGGGCACGCTCCGCTGTTCGTCGTCCCGCAGCACTTCAGCCTCGGCAGTCGGGGCGCGCCCGGCGTCGGCCTGGGCGTGACCGCGTACGTCCTCGGCATGCGTCATGCGTCATGCGTCATGCGTTCGATGCGACCGCATCGCGGCGATCGACAACACCACCAGGACGACCGCTCGTGCGACGAGCCGTCGACCGTCTGCTCGATCGTCGCGGAGCCCGGGAAGTCTGAAGCGACCCCGGTCCGGCCGCGTCACCCCGGCTGGATATGATCTCGCCGTGGTCACGGAACCTACGGCGGCGAGGAAGCCCCGCACGCGATCTCTGGTTCCGTCGTGGTCGCGTCTGCTGTGGCTCGGAACGCTGCTCTTCGGGCTCCTGTACGCGCACGGCCTCCACGCCGACAGCAGCGCCGGGCACACGGCACCAGGCGGTGTCGCCACGGCCCCGGTCGGCCACCCCCACGAGCAGCTTCAGGCGGATCCCGACGACCACGACACCGACGGAACGCCGGCGCACGCCGTACCGGACTGTGCGGCAGGACAGCCCTCCGCGGGGTTCGACATCCTTCCGCCCGCCGTGTCCCCGCTTGACGCGGAGCGCGCTCTCGACGGCACGGTCAGCACCATCGGCCCTGCGGTGACGGTTCCTCCCACAGCGGCACCCTGCCCCGCATCGGTCGTTCTGCGCATCTAGCAGGCAGCCGAGGCGACGGGCCACCCCTTGGCACCCGAGCCCTCTCACCCGCCCCATCACCAGGTCACCTCCTCGCGTCCGAAGCGCCGGCAGGCCATGCTTCGGGCCCACTCCCTCGGCTTTCGGCGCCGTCCCTTCTCCCCTCCCCTGGGCGGAAGGTCGACCGCTGCGCGCCCACCGCATCTTGGAAGGCTCCCGTGTCCCTGCTCACCGACCGGCCCGCACCCCACCACACCGCGCCGCAGCCCGTACCTGGAGGACGCGCCGCAGCCCGGCGCGCTCGATCCCGCCGCAAGCGCAGGACGCCCCTGGCCGGCCGTTACCTCGGCTACGTCCTGTACTTCGTCGGCGCGGGTCTGATCAGCGGCGCCGTGGTGCACCACCCCTTGGACCCCGCCCGCTACACCATGGTGGGGATCACCGGCGTCTTCGTGTTCCTGGTCGCCACGCTCGTCAACGAGTTCCTGCTGGTCACGGACCGGCCGCCACTCGCCCGGGCTCTCGTAGTGATCGCCGCCTCGCTCCTGCTCTCGTTCGGCATCGGCATGCTCAGCGGCGGCCTCCAGCACTTCGACGACTTCCCGGCACGCGGAGCCGTCCTCGTTCCGCTCGGGATCGTCGTCTCGTTCATCGCCTTCGTCCTCAAGGACGCGGAGACCTCCTCCCGCCGCGTCCTCAGCCCGCTCGGACTGGTCGTGCTTCTCGTCGCCGGCGGCAGCTACCTCGGTCTGAGCGCGATCGCGGCCGGGATGGCCGGTGAGGCGGCGGAGGGCGGCGGCCACAGCCACGGGGGCGGCGCACCGGAAACCGACGACCACGGGGCCGAGCCCGAACCGTCGGCATCTTCCTCGACCGCCGTACCGAGCACGCCCGAAGAGGCAGCCACGAACGCCGAGCCCACGAACGAGGGCCACGCTCACTGAACCCGCGGTCTGCTTCCCTCAGTCGGACGGGAACCGGACCGCGTCTGCATTCGTCTTCTAAGTCACTTAGAGAATTAGCCGGAAGGTTGCCATGAAGAACACGAGATCCCGCAACCAGCGCCGCACCATACCCATGGTCGCGCTGGCCTCGGCCGCCGCGCTCCTCGTCGCCGGATGCAGCTCCGCAGGGGCAACCGGCTCCAGCACCGAAGGTGCCGGAAAGACGGCGAAGGAGACCGCGAAGAGTGGCGGACCGTCCTCGATAGCCATCGACTCCGGTACGTCGGGGAAGATCGCGGTCAAGGCCGAAGGCGGCGTGCTGACCTCCGTGGACGTGAGCGCGCCGGGGCCCGGCAAGGTCGAAGGGGCACTCTCCGACGACAAGTCCGTCTGGACCTCGACCACTCCCCTGGCCCCCGGCGCCACGTACACGATCTCCGCCCAGGGCACCGGCGTCGACGGCGCGCCTCTGAGCAAGTCCTCGAGCTACACGATGCCGGCGGCCACGAGCACCTTCGTCGGCACGTACAACGTCGACAAGGGGTCCACCGTCGGCGTCGCTCTCCCGGTCTCGATCACCTTCAACAAGCCCATCCACGACAAGGCCGCCGTCGAGCGGAAGCTGAATGTGACCTCGTCGCCGGCGGTCGAGGGTGCCTGGAGCTGGATGAAGGACCGGGACGGCAAGGACCGGATCGACTACCGGCCGAAGGAGTACTGGAAGCCGGGCACCGACGTCACCCTCCGCATGGACCTCGTCGGCGTGGACGCGGGCGGCGGCCTCTACGGCACGCAGCAGCGTGTCGTGAACTTCCGCGTCGGCGACGCCGTCACCAGCACCGTGGACGTCGTGAAGAAGACCATGACGGTCTCCCGGAACGGGAAGGTCCTGCGGACCCTCAAGGTGTCCACCGGCAAGGAGACCTTCGAGACCTGGAACGGCACCATGGTCGTCCTCGGCAAGGTCCCCTCGATCCGGATGGACTCCTCCACCGTCGGCATCTTCGGCCCCGAGGCGTACGACTTGGAGGACGTGAAGTGGGACGTCCAGCTCACTCCGTCGGGCACATACGCGCACGCGGCGCCCTGGAACGAGGGCAAGTTCGGCCGGATCAACGCCAGCCACGGCTGCATCGGCATGAGCACGGCGGACGCGAAGTGGTTCTACGACCAGGTGCGCTTCGGCGACCCGGTCACCGTCGTGAACTCCACGGACACGGTCGCCGTGAACAACGGCTACGGCGCCTGGAACGTCGACTGGGAGACCTGGAAGAAGGGCAGTGCGCTCTCCTGACACCTTCCGACACCAGTCCGACAACCCGGCGGAGCAGGCCAGTTGAGATGGCTTGCCGCGGGCACGACCAGTGGCCTGCTGGCCCACTTCAGCATGTACTGGGACGACTCACTGCACACCGACGAAGACCGGGACGCCTTCTGGAGCGCCCCGCACGCGCTGTTGCACGGGCTCCCTGAGCGCGACCCTCCTCATGTTGGCGTGCTGGGTGCTGAGCCGCGCCCGCCGGCAGGGGGTGCGCGCGGCGGTCGCCGACCCTCTGCTGCGCTGTGGCGCGGCGGCAGGTGCGGCGATCGGGATCGCGGCGCCCCCGGATGCGTTCTGGCACACGGCGTTCGGCCGCGACTCGGTGCTCCGGATTCCGCCGCACCTGCTGGCCATCACGGCGACGTTCACGCTCTCGGCGATCCTTCTGCGGGCGATGGCACGGGAAGGCGGAGGATCCGCGACCGTCCTCGGGTCGGCGCTCGTGCCGGCGGCGTCGCTCGCGCCGGTCATGGGGTACGAGTCGGATGTGCCGCAGTTCTCGGAGGTGTGGTTCCTGCGTCGCCGGCGGGGCCACCCTCGCCGTCCTGCTGATCCGTCGGTTCCACCCACACCCCTGGGCGGCGACTCGGGCCACCCTGCTGGTGACCGCCGTACAACTGCTTGCGGTTGGGGTCCTCGCGCTTCTGGGGTACTCGACGCCGATGAGTGCCGCCGGTCCTGGGTGTTGCCGCGGCGGCGGACCTGACCCGGCGCCGATTCGCCTCGCCCTGGGCGCTCCCGGTCGTCGTGCCGCTCGTGACGCACGCGGTCTCACTGCCCTTACTGCCTTTCCTGCCGCACGCGACGGCAGTGCCTCTCCATCTCGCGATCCAGCGCCGACCAGCCGCCGGAGGTTGACGAAGACCCCTACTGTTCTTCTAAGCAGTTTCGTAGACTACGATCGGTTCCGTCGTCGGCCGGTCCCTCTGAGCGGGCTCCCCCGCAGTGGCGTGCCCTCCCGGCCGGCGGCTCCCTCGTCGAAGGAGTAGTCCATGGGCAGCTGGCCTCTGCGGAGATGGGCCGTCGCCGTGGCGGTGGCCCTGCTCGCGGCGATCGTGATCGGTGTGCCCACGGGTGTCGTGCCGTCGCCGTTCTACACCCGGATGACGCCGGTCCTCTGGTGGAACTACCCGGTGTGGATCGCCAGCTCGGTCCTCGAGGGACTGCTCGTCGCGACCTACGTCCGCGTGGGCCCCCGCCCCGCCGTCGAGGCGGCTCCGCAAGAGCGGCCGGTGACCGCGCGCGCCCTGGGCGCCGGCCTGCTCTCGGCCTTCGCCGTCGGCTGCCCCATCTGCAACAAGCTCGTCGTGCTGGCCATCGGCGTGAGCGGCGCCCTGTCCTTCTGGGCCCCGCTCCAGCCCGTTCTGGCACTCTCCTCCGTGGGCCTGCTCCTGTACGCGCTGGCCCGCCGGCTCCGTACCGCCGAGAAGTGCCCCGTACCCGCGTGACGCTCGACCGTCGGCGCATCGCACAGCTGGTACCGCTCCCGCTCAAGCAGGCGTGGCGCACGGCCGGGCTCGCGGGGGTCGTGCTCTACGTCTCGCTCCCGCCGATCGACTGTGGTTTCTCGCGCCACTGGGAGCGGCGCTCCTTCTGATCGCGGTCCGGGGGGGTGCCTCTATGTCCTTCGTCAAGCCCGAGGTGGTCATGCGGCGGCTGCCTCGGGGACGCGTGACTCGTAGAAGGTGCCGTCGCGGAGCATGGCGAACAGGACGCTGATGCGGTGGCGAGCGAGTCGGAGGAGGGCCTGGGTATGGGTCTTCCCGCGGGCCCGGCAACGGTCGTAGTAGGTGCGGGAGGCGGGGTCGTGCAGGGCGGCGAACGCGGAGAGGAACATTGCGCGTTTGAGCTGCCGGTTCCCGCTCCTGGGTGCGTGCTCGCCGTGGATCGAGGTCCCGGACGACTTGGTTGCCGGGGCGAGGCCGGCGTAGGAGGCCAGGTGGGCGGCGCTCGGGAACGAGCTGCCGTCGCCGACGGTGACCAGGAGGACTGCGGCGGTCCTGACGCCGACGCCGGGCAGCGACGTCAGGACCTGGGAAAGAGGGTGAGCCTCCAGCAGTTCGTTGATCTGGGCTTCCAGGGCCCGGCGTTGTTCGTGGACGGCCGCGAGCGAGCGGGCCAGGGACGGGATGACCACGTCGAGGGTGCCGGTGCCCGGGACGACGACGGTCTGTTCGTCGAGCGCATCGAAGACGTCGTCGATGAGCCGNGCCATGCGCGGGGCCTTCGGGCGGATCAGCTCGATGAGTCTGCGGCGGCCGGCTTTCCGCAGGGCGGCGGGGGATCCGTAGCGCTCCAGCAGCCAGGTGACGGCCTGGTGGTCCAAACGCGGCCCGAGGACGCGCTCCAGGCTGGGGTGGAACTGGGTGAGAAGGCCCCGAATCCGGTTGGAGGTGCGGGTGGCCTCGGCGGCGAGGTCCTGGTCGAAGCCCACGAGCACGGTGAGCTCGGCGGTGATCTCGTCGGTCAGCTCCAGCGAGCGCAGGGTGTGGGGCATGGTGCGGGCGGCGTCCGCGATCACCGCCGCGTCCTTCGCGTCGGTCTTGGCCTCGCCGGGGTAGAGGTCGGCGATCCGCCGCATGGCCAGTCCGGGCAGGTAGGCGACCTGACAGCCCGCGTCCCGGGCGACGGTCAGCGGCAGGGCCCCGATGGATGCGGGCTGGTCCACGACCACGAGGACAGTGCCGAACTTGTCGCGCAGCTTGTCGAAGACGGCCCGCAGTCTCGGCTCGCTGTTGGGCAGGGGCTTGTCGAAGACCTTCTTGCCGGCGGTCGTCAGACCGTGGCCGTGATGAGCGGTCTTGCCGACGTCCAAGCCCAGGAAGACTCCTATGCCGCTGGTGTCGATCATCGTGCCCCCACTTGCTCGATACCCGTGCTGGCCTGGGCGTCGGGGCCGTTCTCGCGCATCCACGTTATGCAGACCTGCCGCCCGCAAGCGGCCGGGCGTTGCGCCCGGCCGGGCGGTGGTCGGACCTCTCATCAGCGTCTCCGACGGCACCCCTCGGACCCGGTGACACCACCCCCCAGGTCATCCGTTCGACAGGGGGCAACAGTCATGCCGGGCCCGGAGGCCAGCGGCCCTCTTGCAGGACCGCGAAAAACATAACGGGGAGAGTCCGCTCACTGGGGACGGCCGGCGTGCCCGGCGGGGCCGTTCGGCCCTCGCCTTCGTCCTGGCACGGGACGGATCGTGGAGGGGTACGAGGGATCCACGACATCGCGAGGAGGAACCGGTCATGTACTGGTATGGCCACGGCCCGGGAGGCTGGTTCATCGCACTCATGGTTATCGGAATGGCGGCCTTCCTCATCCTGCTGCTGCTCGGGGTCTTCTTCCTGGCACGCCGGACCGGCGAGGGTGGTACACCATCCGGAGGAACCGAGCGGCGCTGGGCGGGCCGGGCGGATTCGCCGAGGCGGGCGGAGGAGATCCTCGCGGAGCGATACGCCCACGGTGACATCGACGACGAGGAGTACCGGAGGCGCTCGGAAACCCTCCGGGGCCTTGACCGCCCCACTCAACAGGGCTGACCGCGGCACGCGGTCCGCGCTGCACGACCGGGACGGCCGCCGACCGTGCGTCCGCCCGGGGGGCGGGCGGACGCACGGCGGGCCGTTCAGCCGCGACGGACGGAGGCACGGGTCCGTCCCGACGGACGGAGCGGTCCGGCCTCCGCGGACCGACGGACCGGGTCGTTCGGCCCTCGCGCCCGGGCTCGACGGCCCTGGCCGCCCGGCCGGCGTCCCGGTCAGGCTGGAAGCGCGGCCGACCGGCCGACCCCCGAAGGAGGCATACGGACATGACTCGCCCTGTGACCGTCGGAGTGGACGGCTACCCCGAGAGCCGCGCCGCCGCGGACTGGGCCGCGAAGGAGGCATACGGACATGACTCGCCCTGTGACCGTCGGAGTGGACGGCTACCCCGAGAGCCGCGCCGCCGCGGACTGGGCCGCGAAGGAGGCCCTGCTGCGCGAGGCCCCCCTGCGCGTGGTGCACGCGGACGAGTGGCCGCGCGTTCCGGCCGTGCCTCCGGTCGACCGGGAGGAGCACCGGCGCTGGGCCGACACCGTGCTCGACGAGGCCTCCGGCGAACTGCGCCGGAGGTATCCCGAGCTGGCGGTGTCAGCGCGGCGCCTGACCGGACGGGCGGCCGCGGTGCTGGCGGTGGAGGCCGCCGATTCCCAGATGCTGGTTCTCGGGTCGCGCGGGCGCGGCGCCGTCGAGGGGTTCCTCGTCGGCTCGGTCGGCACGGCGGCCATCGGGCTCACCGACACGCCGGTCGTGCTGGTACGCCCAGCTGCCAAGTCCCCTTCCGGGGCTCCGGAGTCGCGTCCGCCGGGGGGCGTCGCGGTGGGCCGGGACGTGGTGGTGGGGGTCGACATCCACGAGACCACCGACGCGGTGCTCGCCTTCGCCTTCGAAGAGGCGGCACGGAGGGGCTGCGGCGTCCGCGCCGTGCACGGCTGGTCGTTGCCGTTCGCGTTCAGCTACGCGCCCGGACTCGATCCCGGTGTCCGGCAGGAGGTGGCCGACGGCATCGCCGGCGCCGTCGCCGAGCGGCTGCGGCCGTGGCGGGGGCTGTACCCCTCGGTCAAGGCCGAGGAGCGGGTCCTCGTCGGAGCCCCCGCCGAGCAGGTGCTGTACGAAGCCGCCGACGCGGAGCTCGTGGTCGTCGGCCGGCGCATCCGGAGGGCCCCGGTCGGCGGGCACCTCGGCCACGTCGCCCACGCCGTGCTGCACCACGCCACCGCCCCGGTGGCCGTCATCGCCCACGACTGACCGCCCGCCCTGGAGAGTCCCATGACCGCAGAACCCCTCGCGACGGCCCTCGTCACCTCCCTCGTCCGGGACGCGACGGCGGCCCCGTCCATGCACAACGCCCAGCCGTGGAGGTTCCGGTACGACGCCGGGCGCGGCACGATCCGGCTCTACGGGGACCCGGAACGGGCCATGCCGACATCCGACCCGCAGGGGCGCGCCCTCCACCTCGGGTGCGGCGCCGCGCTGTTCAACCTGAGGGTGGCGGCCGCGCACGCGGGAAGGGCTCCGGACGCGGTGCTGCTCCCCGACGCCGACGAACCGTGGCTCCTGGCGGAGGTCCGGCTGGACCGTCCGGTGCGCCGGGACGACGACCTCGCCGCGCTCCACCCGGCGATTCACCGGCGGCACACCAGTCGCTTCCCGTTCACCGACGAGGACGTCCCCAGCGGCGTTCTGGACGGACTGCGCGCCGCGGCACGGCTGGAGGGCGCGCGGCTGCACATGCCCGGCGCCTGGCACGTGGAGGAGATCCTGCACCTGGTGCACGACGCCGAGAGCCGCGAGTCGCTCGACCCGGAGGCACGCGAGGAACTGCTGCGCTGGACCGGCACTCCGGGCGGCGCGTCGGCCGGGGAGGGCATCCCCGCGCACGCCTTCGGCCCCCGGCAGCACGATGTCACCGCCCCGGTACGGGACTTCGCAGCCGGACGGACCCTGGCCGGCCGCGGCAGCGCCACGTTCGAGAAGCGGCCCCGGCTCGCCCTGCTGGGCACGCCCCACGACGGGCCCCTCGACTGGCTCAGGGCCGGACAGGCACTGGAACGCGTACTGCTCCAGGCCACCTTGGACGGTCTGGTCACCTCGCTGACCTCCCAGGCGCTGGAGTGGCGCGAACTGCGCTGGGCGCTGCGCGATCCCGTCTCCTCCATGGGGCATGTGCAGATGGTGATCCGGCTCGGGTACGGCCCCGAAGGCCCGGCGACCCCCCGCCGCGCTGTCGAGGACGTGCTGGAGACGGCGTAGGCGAGGTCGCGCCGAGTCGTGCGTCAGGCGCCGGGCCGTGCGTCAGGCATGGGCGACGACGGCCACCGGAGCGCCGCAGTGGTGGATCATCGCATGGGTCACCGGCCCGACACGGGCCCCGACGCGCCCCGTGCGGATCCGTCGCCCCACGACCACCAGAGCGGCGCCGTCGGCTGCGTGAAGCAACTGCTCGGAGACCCCGCCCACCGGCGTGAGTTCGACGACGTCGACCGACGGGTACTTCTGCCGCCAGGGGGCGAGAACGTTCCTGAGTTGCCGGACGACGTCCGGCCGCATCTCCTGCAGGGCCATGTCGAGGGCCAACGCGTCCCGCCCGAACGGCGGGAGGAACCAGGAGTGCACCGCCCGGAGACGTCCACCGCGCAGGGCCGCCTCGCCGAAGGCGAAGTCCAGCACCGGTCCGCACGCGTCGTGGACGTCCACACCGACGACCACAGAGCCGGAAGCACCGGCCGCCGGCCCGGACCGGGCCGGGCGCGGCCCGCCCTTCGCGTTCGGCTCCGCGAAGGGCGGGCTTTCCGCGTACGCCCGCTCCTCCGCGTACGCCTGCGTGCGAGGCTCGCGCCCCGGCCGTACGAGGACGACCGGCCGGTCCGTCCCGGCGATCGTCGCCATCGCGACGGACCCGAGGAGAAAGCCCCTGACGCTCCCCAGACCGCGGGAACCGAGCACCACGAGCTCGGACGTGGCCGCTTCGCGGGCCAGCACGGCCGGGGGCCTCCCGGACAGCAGTTGCGTGCGGACCTCCAGTCCCGGGTGCCTGCCCTGCAGGGCTCGCGCGGTGCCGGCCAGCACGTCGTCGACGGCGTCCCCCTCGTCCGGGCCGCGCCGTGGTGGATCCGGCGGGTCCGCCACCAGCAGCAGGCGCAGGGAGACCTTGCGCAGCAGGGCTTCCCGGGCCGCCCACTCCGCCGCGGCGGCACTCTCGGCCGATCCGTCCAGACCGGCGGTCACATGCTGCAGCATCGGCGACCTCCTCGGGGCGGCGTGACGACGGGGAAGGCGTGACGACGGAAGGACGCGACCGCGATGCCCGCACGGACTCAGCCTTCCCCTCCGGAAGCGGCGACGGCAGAGTCCGAACGGCCCCCGGTAGGGCCGACCGGCCCGGGGAGGGGGACGGTCGCCCCTACGCGGCGCCCGGGCGGAGGCCGGAGAGTGGGATCAGCGCGACCATCACGCCGGATTCGCGAGCCACGGGCGGTTCAGCAGGGAGGCCCGTCATGGCGCATGATCTCTCCGAGCCCCGGCGGCAAGGAACGCCGAGGCACGGCCTGTGGCGGCATCTGCTCCGTGCCACCGGCCGGGACACGGGCCCCCTCGTCCGCCCCGCCGACCGCGCGCACAGCCGTCTGGTGACGGGATGCGCACTCGCCGTGGTGGCGGCGTTCGTACTCGCCGCCGTGGCCGCGTGGGGGACCTGGAACGCCGAGCACCGGCGTGCTCTGGACGACCGGCAGCAGCGACAGCAGATCACGGCGACCACCGTGACGCGCGCGGCGGCGAGGACGAGCCCGAGCGGCTCCGGACTCACCGACAGGGCGCTCGCCGAAGCCACCTGGAACGGACCGGGGAAGGTTCGGCACAAGAGCGTCGTGGAGGTGCCGCTCGGCACCCCGGCCGGAAGCCCCGTCCGGATCTGGGTCGACGACGACGGCGGGGTCACCGCGCGGCCCCGTACGAACGCGGATGTGGTCATGGCTACGGCGCTGGCCGGCGTGTCGGTGTTCACCGCCCTCTCGGCCGCTTCCCTGGGCGTCTTCACCATCCGCGCCCGCCGGCTCGAGCGGCGGACACTGGAGGCATGGGAATCGGAGTGGACCGTCGTCGAACCGCGGTGGTCCGGCCGCCCGGGGATCTGACCCGGGGCTGGGCCGCGAAGGACGCGGACGGAACCGGCCGGTGGAGGCGGGGACCGCGAAGGGCCGGGACCGCGCGGAACCGGGGCCGCGCGAGGAGGTCCGGAGCCCGCAGGGGCGCGGCCCCGGACGTCGAGGGGGAGCCATGGACGCCCGAGCCGGCAACGACGGGGCGGGCAACGACGGGGCCGGGAACCACGAGGCCGGAAGCGATGCCACCGGAAGCCGCGAGGTGGTCGTCGGTCTGGACCCGCGGGACGGGTCGCGCGCGGCGATCTCCTGGGCGGCGGAGGAAGCCGCACTCAGGGGCCTGCCGCTGCGACTGGTGGTGGCCGTGCCCTGGCTGGCGGACACCCGGCACGTCGACGCCGAACCGCAGCGCGTGTCCTTGCGCGCGCAGGCCGGGCGGATACTCGAGTCCGCCGCGGCGTGGGCCGCGGACGAGTACGCGCTCCCGGAGCTGGTCCTGGAGGTGTACGACGGAAGTCCCGTCGCCGCGCTGACCGCCGGATCCCGTCACGCGCAGGCGGTCGTGGTCGGCTCCCGCGACCTCAACCGCCTGGAAGAAGTGCTGAGTGCCGGTTCGGTCGTCGTGCCCCTCACCGCCCGGGCCCGATGTCCGGTCGTCGTGGTACGCGAACCGCCGGCCGGGCGGTCCCGGCGACCGCGCCTGGTCGTCGGAGTCGACGCCCGCTCCCCGTCCGCCGCCGCCCTCGGGTTCGCCTTCGGTGAGGCGGCCGTCCGCGGCGTCGCACTCGACGCGGTCTCCGTGAGCGAGCCGCCCGTGCTGCCGTT
Organism: Streptomyces sp. HNM0645; assembly: GCF_030056615.1. Taxonomy (NCBI): domain Bacteria; kingdom Bacillati; phylum Actinomycetota; class Actinomycetes; order Kitasatosporales; family Streptomycetaceae; genus Streptomyces; species Streptomyces sp. HNM0645. The sequence goes on from NZ_JASHLT010000014.1 coordinate 139,756, forward strand.
CACGCGCCGGAAGCGGGCGGGCGAGAGGCAGCGCGGGACGCTCGCCGGGACCGTGGCCGACTGGTCGGGGAGGTATCCGGGCGTGGCGGTCGCCGAGGAGGTACTGAGCGGTGACCCGGTGGAGGAACTGGTGAGGGCTTCCACGTCGGTGGTCGCCGTCGTCGTGGGCCGGTCGCCCCGCCGTGCCGGCGCCGGGCTCAGAACCGGACGGGTGGTGCACGGGCTTCTGCACCGTGCGGACTGCCCGGTGATCGTCGTTCCCCCGCAGTAGGCTGGCCCGGCTCGGTACGGTGCCCCGTCCCACCCTCCCCGGGCCGTCGGCGCGGGGGCGGCCGCAGACGCCGGTGCGGCATCGTGCGCGGAACGTGTCCGGAGAAGGAGGCCGCCATGGATCAGGACCACGGTCGGCGGCGCCGGCGAACGGATCCCCCGGCCGGACACGAGGCCCGCCGGTCCGACGGGAACCGTCGGCCGGTGCCCCTTCCCGGCCGCCGGGACGCGCTCGTCCTCGCTCGCCGCTCCTGCGCCGCGTCGGCCCGTGGCTGACCGGATCGCCGCACCGGGCGGCGGCCTCCACCGCGCGGTTCCCGGCCTCGCGGTGCTCGGTGCGTACCGGCGGGACTGGCTGCGCGGTGACCTGCTCGGCGGGATCACCGTCGCCGCCTACCTCGTGCCCCAGGTCATGGCGTACGCGAGCGTCGCGGGCCTGCCGCCGGTCGTGGGGCTGTGGGCGATGCTTCCGAGCCTCGCCCTGTACGCACTGCTCGGCTCGTCCCGGTTGCTGTCGGTCGGTCCCGAGTCGACGACCGCGCTGATGACGGCGGCGGTCGTCGCGCCGCTCGCCGGGGGCGACCCCGTGCGATACGCCGTCCTGGCCTCCGCTCTGGGCGTCGCCGTCGGACTGATGTGCCTCGTGGCGTGGGCGGCCCGGCTGGGGTTCGTCGCGGATCTGCTGTCACGGCCCGTCCTGGTCGGCTATCTCACCGGCGTGGCACTGATCATGATGGTCGGTCAGCTGACCGAGCTGACGGGTGTGCCGACGGAAGGGCCGGGCTTCTTCCCGCAGCTGGGGTCCTTCCTGACACACCTGTCCGAGGCACATCCGGGGACGGTCGCCCTCAGTGCCGTGACCCTGCTTCTGCTCTTCTCGGCGCTGCGGCTGCCCCGCGCCTTTCCCGGTCCGCTGCTGGTGGTGGCGATCGGGACGGCCGCCGTGGCGGTGTTCGGGCTGCAGGCCCGCGGGATCGCGGTGGTCGGGGACATCCCCGCCGGTCTGCCGGGGTTCGCCCTGCCGGATCTCGGCGAGGTCCCCAGACTGCTGCTGCCGGCCGTCGGGGTGCTGCTCGTCGGCTACACCGACTTCATCCTCACGGCACGCGCTTTCGTCACGGACGACGACGGACCGCGCCTGGACCCCAACCAGGAGCTGTTGGCCCTGGGCGCGGCGAACCTCGGCGCAGCCGTGCTGCGGGGGTTCCCGGTGAGCAGCAGCGCGAGCCGGACCGCTCTCGCCCGGTCCACGGGAGCACGCACCCAGGTGTACGGGCTCGTCGCCGGTGCCGCCGTGGTGGCCGTGCTGCTGTTCCTCAGTCCGCTGCTCCGCAGCACACCGACGGCCGTGCTGGGAGCGCTGGTCGTCTACGCGGCGGTCCGGATGATCGACCTGGCCGGGTACCGGCGTCTGGCGTCCTTCCGCCGCCGGGAGCTGCTGCTCGCCCTCGGCTGCCTCGTCGGGGTGCTCCTCCTGGGCATCCTGTACGGCGTGCTGCTGGCCGTGGCCCTGTCGGTGGCCGAGCTGCTGAGCCGGGTCGCGCGCCCGCACGACGCCGTCCAGGGCCTGGTGCCCGGGTTGGCGGGCATGCACGACGTGGACGACTACCCCGAGGCGCGGGTCGTCCCCGGACTGCTGGTGTACCGCTACGACTCACCGCTGTTCTTCGCCAACGCGGAGGACTTCCGCCGCCGGGCCCTGGCCGCCGTGGACGAACAGGACTGCCCTGTGCGGTGGTTCGTGCTCAACACCGAGGCGAACGTGGCGGTCGACATCACCGCCCTCGACTCCGTCGACGCCGTGCGCAAGGAACTGACCGGCCGCGGCATCGTCTTCGCCCTCGCTCGTGTCAAGCAGGACCTGCGTGCGGAACTGGACGCCTACGGACTGACCGCGTCGGTCGGCGAGGACCGGATCTTCCCCACGCTGCCGACGGCGATGGAGGCGTACCGGTCCTGGGTGCGTGACCAGGGGGAGGGCCCCGAGCAGTAGGCGCAGGCTCCGAGCAGCGGGCGGAGCGCCGCACGCGGGGAGCGCGGTCACGGCCGACCGCTCACCGAGCGGTCTGAATCCTCCGCAGGTCACCGACCCCGCCGAAGGGACCGCCGATCATGTTCCGAGTGTCGGCCGTGAGCCCCTCCTCGCACGCCCGGCCGTCGTCGCCGGCACACCCGCTCCCCGCCGGCTCGCCGTGTTCGCCGGTTTCGCCTCCCTCTTCCGGCACCGGCACCCGGCCCGGGGACCGGGAGTGGGCGATCGACCGCGGCGGCCAGGGAGACACCTCGGAAGACGCGGTGCCAAAGCGGGCCATGCGGTCAGCGCCTGACTCGCGGCATCCCGAGTCCGATCCAGGAGATGATCTCGCGCTGGATCTCGTTGTTGCCACCGCCGAAAGTGAAGATCACGGCGGACCGGTAGCCGCGCTCCAGCTCACCGTGGAGGACGGCCCCGGCAGAGCCCTCCTTGAGCGGGCCGGCCGCCCCGACGACCTCCATCAGCCAGGCATAGGCGTCGCGGCGGGCCTCCGACCCGTACACCTTCACGGCCGAGGCGTCCTGCGGGGTGAGCGTGCCGTCCTGGACGGCGCCGACCATCTGCCAGTTGAGCAGCTTCATCGCATCGAGCCGGACGTACGTGCGGGCGAGGCGACCCCGCACCCAGCCGAGGTCGATGACACGCCTCCCGTCGGCGAGCTTGGTCGCAGCCGCCCAGCGCTGGACGTCGTGGAGGGCACGGATGGCCATGGTGCCGTGGGCGGCCAGGGTGACGCGCTCGTGATTGAGCTGATTGGTGATCAGCCGCCACCCCTTGTTCTCCTCGCCCACCCGGCGGGAGACGGGCACGCGGACGTCCTCGTAGTAGCTGGCGGTGGTGTCGTGCGAGGCGAGCGTATTGATGAGCGTGCAGGAGTAGCCCGGGTCGGACGTCGGCACGAGCAGCATGGTGATTCCCTTGTGCGGCGGGGCGTCCGGGTCGGTCCGGACGGCGAGCCACACCCAGTCCGCCGTGTCGCCGTTCGTGGTCCAGATCTTCTGGCCGTTGACGACGTAGGTGTCGCCCTCGCGAACGGCACGGGTCGTGAGCGAGGCGAGATCGGTGCCCGCGCCCGGCTCGCTGTAGCCGATGGCGAAGTCGATCTCGCCGGAGAGGATCCGTGGCAGGAAGTACGCCTTCTGCTCGTCGGTGCCGTACTGCATGATCGTCGGGCCGACCGTGTTGAGCGCCATGAGCGGCAGCGGTACGCCCGCCTGCGCCGCCTCGTCGAAGAAGATGAACTGTTCCATCGGCGTCAGCCCGCGCCCGCCGTACTCCTCCGGCCAGCCGACGCCGAGCCAGCCGTCGGTGCCGAGGCGGCGGATCGTCTCCCGGTAGAAGCGCTTCTGCGCGGTGGGGTCCCCGTAGCGGGCGTAGGCGTTGCCGGGGACGAGCCCGTCGAAGTAGGCACGCAGCTCGGCGCGCAACTGCTGCTGTCCCGGCGTGTATTCCAGGTGCACGGGTCCCTCCAGGCGTCTCGTGCCGGCGTGCGTCCCTGCGGCGGCACAGAGTAGAACGCGTTCCAGGAATCCGGAAGAGACGTGCGCGGGCGGGAAGCGCCGGGGCTCGCCCCCCGGGGACCCGGCGGCCCGATCCGGTCACCCCGCCGTCCACCGTCCCACCGCCGCCGTCGGGCACCGCGACGCCACCGCCGCGGTGCCGGGTCCGACGCCCGCCGACGGACGGAGGCACGATCCGTCGCGACGGACGGCCCGGGTGCCGCTCCCGGCTCGGCGGGGCCTGCCGTAACCCGGCGCACGGAGGACCGTCCTGCCCGGCACCGGCGGCGGCCGGGGTATCGGCCACGGGCCGCGTCGTTCGCGCGCCCGCGGCGAGGACGCCTCTCGGCCGCGGCCTCCCCGCGGCGCGCCGCGAACGTCGTCACGGACGGTGACGACACGAGGCGCGCGGCGACGGATGGGGCATGCGAGGGGTGTGCCGAGACGGCACTTCCCCGCCCCTCCTCCACCCCTGATCCCATTGCCGACAACCCGCCCCATCCGCCCCGCTTTCCGGCGAGTGGCTGAAACTGCATCAAAAACCTCTCGTGGCAGGGTGTTTCCGGAGAAGCCGCTGGTCATCCTCTAGGGAACGGTCCGCATCCCCTGGGAGGCTCGCATGGAACGCAGGCGGTTACTGCATGCCGGAGCCGGGCTCGTCGCGGCGTCCGTGGTGGGGCCCGTGCTCGCCCCGGCCGCGGCTCAGGCCCGCACGGCCGACGGCACGGGTGCGCCGGGCGCCCCGGGCCCGGAGAGCAGAGCGGTCTCGGCCGGCACGGCCGGGCGCTGTTCCGGTCCGGCGGTCTCGACGTACGGCATAGCGACGTACACCGCGGCGATCGTCGGCATGACCGTTCTCGGCGGTCACGCCTACGTGGTGGCACGCGGCCAGAACCCGCCGCTGCTGGGAGAGATCGACCTGGCGTCGGGGAAGCTCACGAGGACGGTACGGCTCTCGCGCGGCGAGGGCGGCTGGGCGGCGACGGTCTCCGGCGGCCAGGTGTACGTGGGCACCTACCCCGTCCCGGACCTGTACCGCTTCGATCCGGCGACCGGATCGGTGACGCAGCTCGGCACGGTAGGGCCTTCGGGCGGTTTCGTCTGGTGCCTGACGACGGCTCCGGACGGCACGGTCTACGCGGGCACCTATCCGCGCGGCGAGGTCTGGGAGTACTCGCCGTCGACCGGTGTGCTGCGCAACCTGGGCGTCGCGATGCCGGGCGAGCAGTACGTGCGCGCGATCGCCGCCGACGACCGCCACGTCTACGCCGGCACGCTCCCGCTCGGCCACATCGTCGCGTACGACCGTGCCACGGGCGCGAAGCGGTCCATCACCCCGACGCCGTACGGCGGGGCCGCGTGTCTGCTCGCCAGGGGCGGACGGGTGGTCGGCGGGCTCGGCAGGTCCGTCGTGGACCTGGCGCCCGACGGGAGCGACGCGCGGGTCATCCCGATACCGGCCACGGAGCGTCTCGTCGACGCGATCACGTCGACCGGCGACGGCACGGTCTACTGCGTCGGCCGCCCGACGGGCACGGTCTACCGGCGCGACGGCGACGCGCTCGTGCCGGTCGCCGCGCCCACGCCGCTCGACGAGCACCGGGCGCTCTTCCCGCTCCCGGACGGCAGACTGCTGGGCGGCGCGGGCAGCGGCCGGCTGTGGTGGCTGGACCCGGCGGGCGGGGGGTCCACCACGCTGGAACTGATCGACACGGCCATGGCGGGCCCGGACCCCGTGCAGTCCATCACCATGGGCACGCGTGGGGCAGTGCACGTCGGCGGGCACTTCTCCGTCACGACCCACCGGCCCGCGCAGGGCACGAGCCGGCGGATCCCGGTGTCCGGCGAGCCGAAGCAGCTGCGAACGGCCGGCAACCGCGTCTACGCGGCGCTCTATCCGAGCACGGAGGTGCTGGAGCTCGACCCGGACCGCGGCAGGATCCGTTCGCTCGGGTTCATCGACAACGACCAGCAGCGGCCGACGGACATGGTGTACGCGCGGACGACGGACCAGTTCCTCATCGCGTCCGCCCCGCCGGCCGGCCGGCTCAAGGGTGCGCTGACCCTGGCGGACCGGGCGAGACGGCGGCTCACGGTGTACCACGACGTGATCACGGACCAGAGCGTGATGTCCCTGGCCCTGGACGACCGGCTGGGACACCGGATCGCGTACCTCGCCGGCGACACCTGGGGCGGCGGGAGCGTGACCCCGGCCCGGCCGAGCGCGACGATCGTCGCCTTCGACCTGTGGCGCCGCAAGGTGCTGTGGGAGGTCGCGCCGTTCGAGGGGTACGCGAGCCTGCAGCACATCGAGGTGCTGGACGGAGTGCTGTACGGGGTCTACAAGCGGCTGGCGGGCATGTGGTTCGCCATGGACCTGAAGACCCGGACGGTGCTGAGGTCGGGGAAGCTGCCGAGCTACGGCGAGCTGACCGTGCAGCGCGGACAGGTGTTCGCCTCGGTCTTCGGCGGACTGGTGTACCGGATCGGTCCCGGTCTCGACGAGGCCCAGCCGGTCCTCTCCGGTCTCGGCGACGGCTGGTACAACCCGCCTCAGCTGGCCTGGGAGCGATGGTCCTGGCATGCCTGGGGCGTGTCCGGTCGGGAGCTGGCGCGGCTTCGCCTCGACCCGGACTGCGTTTCCATGAACCGGGCCGGGGTCAGCCCCCCGGACGAGGCGGTCCTGGAGTCGCTGCTGGCCAACTGAAGCGGGCACGGAGAGTACGACGACCCGGGCCGGCGGCACGGCCGGCCCGACGGCACGGACGAGCCGCATGCCCCGGACGACCGGACGGCACGAGAACGGCGACAGCGGCGGCCGGCCGTGGGAGCCGGGGAGGACGGCAGGCACCGCGTCGCCGGGCACGGCGACGCTCCCGCGGCCCCGCGCCTGGCGCGGTGCACCGGCCGGGGCGAGGTGGTCCCGTCAATTGGGCCGTTCGGCCCATGCGCGCCGCCACGCGGGCACGCCAGCGTGGTGGGAGCACGACAGGAGACACGCCATGGATCTCCGTACACGCATCGCGCTCATCGGACTGGGCAGCGACTCCCGGCGGGACGACGGAGTGGGCTGGGCCGTCGTCGACGCGCTCCGCGAACGCGCCTTCGAGCGGCCCCTCCCCCCGGAGGTCGACTTGGCGACCTGCAACGGGGAGCCCGCGCGGCTGGTTGGTCTGTGGCACGACGCGGCCCTGGCGGTGGTGGTGACCAGCGCACACGCGTATCCCGGCGAGCCCGGCAGGGTGGTCCGCCGGGAGTTCGATGCGGACGGGCTCTCGCTGCCCGCGCACGGAGAGCCGCACGCTCGCGTGCTGAACGAGGCCCTGGAGCTGTCCCGGCTGCTCGGCAGACTGCCCGGCCGGCTGGTGGTGTACGCGGTGCAGGGAGCCGACTCCTCGCTCGGGACCGGCCTGTCGCCGACGCTCGCGGCCAGGGTCGAGTCCCTGGCCGACCGTGTGGAGCAGGAACTCGCCCACGAGTGGACACCGGCGGCGGCCGTACGGCCGTGTCACTCGTGAGCCGCGGAACGGCGCGCCGGTGTCGTCGGCCCCGGCGGGACCCGCTCCGGGCGGGCCCGACCGGGTGCCCGTGCGGCCGACGGAGCGCCGGTCCCCCCTGCGGCCTGCCCGCAGGGCGGGGTGGCTCGGACCGTGTACGGGAAGTCGGTGCACCGGGGGACGCTGGACGGTGTACCCGGGGAGGGGACGGGGAAGGGGGGCCGCCGATGAGCGGTCCGGCCCGGTTGCCGCGCTCTCCCGAGCGGACGTGATCAGGTGGGACGACACACCTGGAGGGCTCAGATGTCCGAGGCACCGGTCTACTCCGAGGAATCGCCCATCAGGGTGTTCCTCCTCGACGACCACGAGGTCGTCCGTCGCGGGCTGCACGACATGCTCGACGCCGAACCCGACATAGACGTCGTCGGCGAGGCGGCGAGCGCCGAACAGGCCCTGGCCCGGGGGCCTGCGCTGCGTCCCCACGTCGCGGTCCTGGACGTACGGCTCCCCGACGGCGACGGCGTCACGGTCTGCCGGGAGCTGCGCTCCCGCATGCCGGAGCTCGCATGTCTGATGCTGACGTCCTTCGACGACGAGGACGCCCTGCTCGACGCGATCATGGCGGGCGCCTCGGGCTATGTCCTCAAGCAGATCAAGGGGTCCGACCTGATCTCCGCCGTGCGGACGGTGGCGACGGGGCAGTCGATGCTCGATCCTTCCACCACGGCGCGGCTGATGCACTCGCTGCGGGACCCGGAGACCGCGCAGCCGGCCGAGGACGAACGCCTCGCGGCCCTCTCGACGCGGGAACGCGACGTGCTCGACCTGATCGGCGAGGGCCTGACGAACCGCCAGATCGGCAAGCGGCTCTACCTCTCGGAGAAGACCGTCAAGAACCACATCTCACGGCTGCTGTCGAAGCTCGGCGTGGAGCGCCGCGTCCAGGCGGCGGTCATCGCCGCTCAGGCCCACGAACACGACGAACCGCGTGCCTGAGCGCGCACCCGGCCGCCGGCGCCCGCGCACGGCCCTCCCGGACGGGGCCCGCCCGTCCGGGGCCGGTCCGGCCGACCGGGGCTACTGGGGGCGGCCGCCGCGCCGTCTCCACGGGCTCGGCCGCCTCAGCCGTCGTCGCGCAGCGGCACGGTCCAGACCAGCCGGGTGCCGCCGGCGATGCCGCGGGTCACGGCGAGCTCGCCGGACAGCCGCTCGGCGCGTTCCTCCAGGTTGCGCAGTCCGCTGCGGCGGCCGTGCGGGCTGATGCCGATGCCGTCGTCGGTCACGGTGACGGACATCCGGTCGGCGCGAGCCGCGATGGTGACCTCCGCCCTCGACGCCCGGGCGTGGCGCGCGACGTTGGCCAGGGCCTCGCCGAGCACGGCGACCGCCTCGTCGGCGACGCGCCGCGGCACCTCGGTGTCGATGAGTCCCTCCATGCGCAGCGCGGGTGCGAACCCGAGGGCCGGTGTGGCCTCCTCCACGGCCCCTACGGCCCGCGCCCTGAGCCCCGGGAGCACGCCGGTGGCCTCGTGCTCACGGAGTCCGAAGATCGTCGAACGAATGATCTTGATCGTGGAGTCGAGGTCGTCGATGGCGCGTTCCAGCCGCTCGGCGGCCACCGGATGGTCCACGAAGCGCTGGGTGCTCTGGAGCGTCATCCCCGTCGCGAACAGTCGCTGGATGGCGAGATCGTGCAGGTCCCGGGCGATACGGTCCCGGTCGGCCAGCAGGCTCACCTGCTCGGCGTCCCGGCGCCGGTCGGCCAGTTCCATGGCGAGGGCCGCCTGGCCGGCGAACCCGGACAGCGGGGCGGTCTCCGGGTCGCCGAAGGCGGTCCGGCCCGCGGCACGTGCCAGCATGAGCACGCCCCGCAGCTTCTCCGGGTCGCCCACCAGCACCGCCATCGCCGGCCCGAAGTCCTTCCAGCGTTCCGGCCGGAACGTGACACGCGGGTCCGCGGCAGCGTCGGGCGTGGTGAGCAGCCCGTTCTCGCTCAGCACGGCGGCCCTGGCCAGGGTGCCCTCGCCCCTCGGCAGCACCATGCCGAGATGGCGCTCGGCGCCCTCGCCGTGAGCGAGGGCACAGCGCAGGTTCCCGTCGGGTTCGGTGAGGTAGACGAGACCGAGATCGGCGCAGGAGATCCGGCGGGCCCGGTCGAGCATCATCTCGAGCACCTCGGACTCCGAGGCGCCGGAGAGCAGGGCGCTGGTGCACTCGGCGCTCGCGGCGAGCCACCGCTCGCGGGATCGGGTCTCCTCGAACAGCCGGGCGTTCTCGATGGCGATTCCGGCCGCGACGGCGAGCGTCGCCAGGACGGCCTCGTCCTCGTCGTCGAAGGAGGCCCCACTGCGCTTCTCGGTCAGATAGAGGTTGCCGAACACCTCGTCGCGCACCCTGATGGGAACGCCGAGGAAGGAGTGCATCGGAGGGTGGTGCGCGGGGAAGCCGGAGGAAGCCTCGTGGTCCGCGAGTTCGGCGAGCCGGAGCGGTGCGGGATGCCGGATCAGCTCGCCGAGGAGTCCGTGTCCCGAGGGCAGGTCCCCGATCCGTCCGCGCAGTTCGTCGCTGATGCCCACGGGCAGGAACTGCGACAGGCGCTTGTCACCCCCGATCACGCCGAGGGCCCCGTACTCGGCGTCCACGAGGACGACCGCCGCCTCCACGATCTCGCGGAGCACCTGCGACAGGTCCAGTCCCCGGCCCACCGAGAGGACCGCTTCCAGCAGGCCGTTGAGCCTGTCCCTGGTACCGCGCACCTCGTCGATGCGCACCTGGAGTTCTTCGAGGAGTTCGTCGAACCTCAGCCGCGGGACCCGGCCCTGGTCCTGACCCGCTTTGCTCCGGACGTCGCCGCCCATGACACCTCCGCCGGTGTCGAACGGTCATCGCGCGCTACGCGCAGCTCTCACGGTAGCCCGGAGGAAGGCGGGGTGCGCGGCAGGCGGCACGCGCCCGGGACGGTCCCCGGTGCTCCGAGGGGTCCCGCGCCCGCGTCCTGGGCACGCGGAAGGCGGAAAGGGCCCATCCACTTCTCGTGGATCCTGATTGCGCGGTGAGCGTTCCGACCGTTTCTCCGCGTCCTCTGTAGGAGCCCTTTCCGTCTCCTCCATGGAATCACCGGTCGACGGGTACCGCCAGGGCCCATCGGCCCGACCGCGGCACCGTCCGGGCCCTTGCGGGGCCCGAGCGTCGGGCTCCGCTCGCCTCCTGAGTCGGCCGAGCGAGTCCGGGGACTAGGCCGAGGGCCAGCCGTACGGGGCCGCGACCGTGTTCTCCGGCCCCGCGCCCACCGCTTCCAGGTCCTGGTCCGCCACCCGCATCAGCTGCCGGGCGAGGTCGCTCATGGCCCGGCTCGCCGCGAGTTCGTCGCCGATCTCGGGAACGTCCACGTCCTGCGGGTTGCAGCGCGCGGTCCCGTGGCCGGTGAGCCTCGCCGTGCCGGTGTCCAGGTCCATCCTGGCCCTGGTCGTCCCGTCCTCCTCGGACAGGTACATGCGGACCTTCCACTCCAGCGTCCGTGTCATGGCGTACCTCCTCGCCCGCGTACGGGCCGGCGCCTCCGGGCCGGATCGGCACCGCCCTCGCTCCAGGATCCCCCGCGCGCGTGCGCCCGCGCGACCGTGCCGGGGGCGGGGAGGGCGGGCGGGGGCGGCGCCGGAGTCGCAGGCAGCCACGACGGCTGGGACGCTGGGCTGGATGCTCCATCTCGTCGGCGACCGCCGGAGGTACGGCCATGCGGAAGTGGCGGGCCCTGCTCGTCCTCGGGACGGCCCAGTTCCTCGTGGTTCTGGACACCTCGGTGATGAACGTGTCGATCAGCCGGCTGGTCGAGGACTTCGACACGGAGGTCACGGCGATCCAGGCCGTGATCACCCTGTACACCCTGGTCATGGCCGCCTTCATGATCACTGGAGGTCGGCTGGGGGACGCGTTCGGGCGGCGCCGCGCGTTCGCGGTGGGCCTGGCCGTCTACGGGGTGGGATCCGCGATCACGGCGGTCGCCCCGGCGCTGTGGGTGCTGGCCGCCGGCTGGTCGGTCGTCGAGGGACTCGGCGCCGCGCTGGTCCTGCCCGCGCTGGCCGCCCTCGTGGCGGGTGCCTACCACGGTCGTGACCGTGCCGTGGCGTACGGCGTCATCGGCGGACTCGCCGGGGCCGGTATCGCGGTGGGACCGCTCCTGGGAGGGTGGGTGACGACCTATCTGACGTGGCGGGTGGTCTTCGCCGGCGAGGTGGTCGTCGTCCTGGCGCTGCTGTGCTGCGTCCGCTGGATCGACGACCGTCCCGCCACCGGTCCCCGAGTGCGGATCGACGGCGTCGGTGCCGCGCTGTCGGCCGCCGGCCTCGGGCTGGTGGTCCTGGGAGTGCTGCAGAGCAGTTCCTGGGGGTGGGTGCAGCCGCGCAACGCCCCGTTCACGGTGTTCGGCTTCGCGCCCACACTCGCCGTCATCGCCGCAGGAGCGGTCGTGCTCGCGCTGTTCCGGGCCTGGGAGCGCCGGCGGGAGGAGCGGGCCCGGGACCCGCTCGTACGGTTCTCCCTCTTCGGCGTCCCTCCGCTGCGCGCGGGGCTGGCCATGCTGCTGTGCCAGAACCTCGTGCTGCTCGGTCTGTTCTTCGTCATCCCGCTGTACCTGCAGATCGTCCTCGGCTTCGACGCCTTCCAGACCGGCCTCAGGCTGCTGCCCGTCTCGGTCACCATGCTCGTCGCCTCTCTGAGCGGGCCCTTCCTCGGCCGGATCGCGAGCCCGCGCACGGTGGTGCGGATCGGTCTGCTCGTCCTGTTCGCCGCCGTGCTGTGGCTCCTCGCCGGGATCGAGCCGCAGATCGAGGACGTCCAGTTCGCGCTGTCGATGGCCGTGCTCGGTCTGGGCATGGGACTGCTCGCCTCGCAGCTCGGCAACGTGGTGCAGTCCGGCGTCGGGGAGGCGGACCGCAGCGAGGCGGGCGGTCTGCAGTACACGGCCCAGAACCTCGGGTCCTCCCTGGGGACCGCGCTCATGGGCTCCATCCTGATCGGCGCGCTGGTCGGCGTGTTCACCGGGCAGATCGAGGACGCCCCCCGTGTTTCGGGCGCCGCCCGTGAGCAGACCGGCATCGCCGTCGAGGCCGGGGTCAGCTTCGTGAGCACCGAGGAGGTACGGGCCGCGGCCCAGCGGGCGGCGCTGCCGCCCGCCGAGGTGGACGCTCTCGTCTCCTCGTACGCCGAGGCGCAGCTCGGCAGCCTGAAGGCGGCGATCCTGACCGCGGCCGGGGTGACGCTCGCGGCGTTCCCGTTCACCCGCCGGCTGCCCACCTCCCGGCCGGGCCGGGAGCGGGACGACGAGGCCGGAGGCGACCGGACCGCGGTATGACAGCTCCGCGGGGGCGGGCGGCGGCGGACACCCACGAGCCGTGGGCGGGCCCGGGGCCGGAACGGCCGGCGGCCTCCCTGCCGGCACGGGCCGCCGTAGGCCGGCACGGGCCGCCGTAGGCCGGCACGGGCCGCCGTAGCGGGCGACGGGCGCCTGCCCCGGCCCTCGGGCTCCGGCCCGCGGCACGGGGACCGGAGCCCACGGCGAGCGGGCGCCGCGGACTGCCGGGCTTCCCGCTTCAGGCCCGGTCGGCCCCGGTGCCACGCACGTTCACGTCCGGGCGGACGATCACCACGGGGCACAGCGCGTGCTGGCTGACCTGCTGGCTCACCGACCCGAGGAGCATCCGTGCGAATCCTCCGCGGCCGCGGGAGCCCACCACCAGGAGCTCGGCGCCCTCGGCGGCGACGAGCAGGGCCTCGGCCGGGTTGCCGTGCACCAGGCGCTCGTGGACCTGGGTCTCACCGGTCTCGCCGAGGACCTTCCGCACCTCCTCCACGAGGCCGCGTTTGGCCTCCTCGGCGTCGAACTCCATGTCGACTGCGGGGGCCGACCAGGCGTGCGCGCCCGGCAGTTCGTACGCCGCCACCGCGTCCACCGTCGCCCCGATCAGGCCGGCATGCCGGACGGCCCAGCGCAGCGCGGCGTACGACGAGGGCGAGCCGTCGATGCCCACGACCACCCGGGGAGCCGGATCGCTCGTGCTCATGCCGTTCCACCTTTCTCGCAGACCCCGTCATCCACGCTGCGCGACCCCGCGCGGTTCCGCCAGGCGAGCGCCGCCACCGGAGGGGTCCGCCCGCGCTCAGCCGCCCCAGGTCCACTCGGCGACCTCGGGCATGTCGACACCGTGCTCCCGGATCCAGGCGTGGTGGCGGGTTCGGGCGTCGGCCATCGCCTGGCGTACGGCGACCGCGCGGGCACCGAGTCCGGGCACCCGGTCGATCACGTCCATGACCAGCCGGTAGCGGTCCAGGTCGTTGCTGACGACCATGTCGAACGGCGTCGTGGTCGTGCCGAACTCCTTGTACCCGCGGACGTGCAGGTTCGGGTGGCCGGCACGGCGGTAGGCGAGTCGGTGCACCAGCCACGGGTAGCCGTGGTACGCGAAGATCACGGGCTTGTCCCGGGTGAAGACGGCGTCGTACTCGAAGTCGGGCATACCGTGCGGGTGCTCCTCCTTGGGCAGCAGACGCGTCATGTCGATGACGTTGACGACCCTGAGCACGAGTTCCGGGAGGTGCCGGCGCAGCAGTCCGGCGGCGGCGAGGGCTTCCTGGGTGGGCACGTCCCCGGCACAGGCCAGTACCGCGTCCGGCTCGCGCTCCCCCGTCTCCGTGCCGGCCCAGTCCCAGACCCCGACGCCACGCGCGCAGTGGGCGCGCGCCTCGTCGATGCCGAGCCAGTCGAAGCAGGGCTGCTTGCCGGCGACGACGACGTTCACGTAGTCGCGGCTGCGCAGGGCGTGGTCGGCGACCGCGAGGAGGGTGTTGGTGTCCGGCGGCAGATAGACGCGGACGACCTCGGGGCTCTTGTTGAGGACGTGGTCGACGAAGCCCGGGTCCTGGTGGGAGAAGCCGTTGTGGTCCTGGCGCCAGACGTGCGAGGTCAGCAGGTAGTTGAGGGAGGCGACCGGGGCCCGCCAGTGCAGCCGCCGGGAGGTCCTGAGCCATTTGATGTGCTGGTTGACCATCGAGTCGACGATGTGGACGAAGGCCTCGTAGCAGGAGAACAGCCCGTGGCGGCCGGTGAGGAGATAGCCCTCCAGCCAGCCCTGGCAGCAGTGCTCGGAGAGGATCTCCATGACCCGGCCGTCGCGAGCCAGGTGTTCGTCGGTGGGCAGGAGCTCGGCCTGCCATGCCTTGCCAGTGGCGTCGAAGACGGCCTCGAGCCGGTTGGATGCGGTCTCGTCCGGGCCGACCAGCCGGAAGTCGCGCCGGTTCCCGGTGTCCTTCATGATCTGCGCGAGCAGTCGCCCCAGCACCCGGGTGGGCTCGTGCAGGGTCGAGCCGGGCTTGTCGACGGGGACCGCGAAGCGCTCGAGCGGGGCGATGGGCAGTTCGCGCAGCAGGAGGCCGCCGTTCGCGTGCGGAGTGGCACCCAGCCTGCGGTCGCCCTCGGGGACGCAGGCCAGGACCCGGGGGCGTGGCCGACCGTGGTCGTCGAAGAGCTCGCCGGGACGGTACGAGCGCAGCCACTTCTCCAGTTGCCGCAGGTGCCGGGGATCGTCCCGGACACCGGAGAGCGGCACCTGGTGGGCCCGCCAGGTGCCTTCGACGGGGTGGCCGTCGACCTCGGCGGGGCCGGTCCAGCCCTTGGGGGTACGGAGGACGATCATGGGCCAGCGAGGCCGGCCGGTCTTCTGCCCGTTGCGGGCCGCGTACTGGATGGCGGCGATCCGGTCCAGTGCCTCGTCCATGGCGGCGGCCATGGTCCGGTGCACCTCCATGGGCCTGTCGCCGCCCACGTGCAGGGGTTCGTGGCCGTAGCCGCGCAGCAGCGCGTCGAGTTCGTCCTCCGGGAGCCGGGCCGGGACAGTCGGGTTGGCGATCTTGTAACCGTTCAGGTGGAGGATGGGAAGCACAGCGCCGTCGTGGACCGGGTCGAGGAGTTTGTTGGAGTGCCAGGAGGCGGCGAGCGGTCCGGTCTCCGCCTCGCCGTCGCCGATGACGCAGGCGACGACGAGGCCGGGGTTGTCCAGGGCGGCTCCGTAGGCGTGGCTGAGGGAGTAGCCCAGCTCGCCGCCCTCGTGGATGGAGCCGGGTGTCTCGGGGGCGACATGGCTGGGGACGCCGCCGGGGAAGGAGAACTGTCGGAAGAGCCGGTCCATGCCCTGCTCGTCGCGGCTCACGTCCGGATAGGTCTCGCTGTAGCTGCCCTCGAGCCAGGAGTTGGCGAGCACGGCCGGCCCCCCGTGGCCGGGACCCCAGATCGCCAGGACGGAGAGGTCGCGGGCCTTGATCACCCGGTTGAGGTGGGTGTGGACGAGGTTGAGTCCCGGGCAGGTGCCCCAGTGGCCCAGCAGCCGCGGCTTGATGTGCTCGGGGCGCAGGGGCTCCCGGAGCATCGGGTTGCGCATCAGATAGATCTGGCCCGCCGAGAGGTAGTTCGCCGCCCGCCAGTGCTCGTCCAGGCCGGCGAGTTCCTCCCGGCTCAGCACCGTCCGTCGGCCGTGCCGCTTGCCCATGAGCATCGAAACCTCCGAGTCGTCGTCGCGTGCCGGTGAGAGGACCGGTCCACGGAGCGTGGTGCCCTCCCGCCGTGCGCGGGCCGGAGTGCGGCGCCCGTGGTGGGTGCGCCGCGGTCGGCCACTCGGAAACCCTTCCCGCTCGCGGCGGACCAGGCGTGCCGAACGGGAAGGTTCGCGCCGGAACCGGCCGGCGGCGGGGCTCACACCCGGGCCGCCGCCCGCAGGTCGTGGTCGAAGGCCCGGATGTCCTCCTCCGTGAGCGTGGTCCGGATGTGCGCCACCGCCTGCAGGTAGTCGTCGGTGAGGCCGGCTCTCTCCCCCGAGGGCGGCGAACCGTCGGCCAGATGCCGTTCGAAGGCGCTCTGCGCGGCGGTGCGCGCCGCGAACTCGATGTCGGCGGGGGTGAACCGGTGGCTCGCGGCGACCAGCGCCTCCAGGTCGATGCCGGCGAGGCGGTCGGGGCCGATGTAGCGCGTCCAGATGGCCCGCCGGGCGTCGGCGTCGGGGGGGCCGACCGGGATCAGGTAGTCGAACCGTCCAGGCCGCAGGAAGGCGGGATCCAGACTGCGGACCGCGTTGGTGGCGCAGATCAGCAGCCGGCGGTCGCCGCGCCGGAACTGCGGGATGAGCTTGAGCAGTTCGTTGGTCACCCGGTGGGCCAGGGTGGTGGGATCGCGGCGCTCGGAGGCGATCTCCTCCGCCTCGTCGAAGAAGAGGACCACCCGGTCGAGGTGAGCCACCCGGGAGAACAGCTGGCGCAGGCCGGCAGCCACACCGTGCGGATCGGCGGCGAGCTGGTACGGGAAGACCTCGATGAAGGCCCACCGCAGCCGGGAGGCCACCGCTCGGGCGAAGGTGGTCTTGCCCGTGCCCGGCGGGCCGAACAGCACGACGGCGCGCGGCGGCACCAGCCGGAAGCGTTCCGCGGCCTCCGGGTGCTCCAGCGGCAGCACCAGGCGACGTTCGATCAGCGTCTTCTCCGCGTCCATGCCCGCGATGTGCTGCCACAGACCCGCTTCCGGGACCGCGCCGCCCAGCTGTTCCAGGATGGTCGCCTCGGCCGAGTCCGCGGACAGCACCTTCTCGAAGTAGCTCAGGTCGGGCCGCTGGGTGTACCGGGAGTTCAGAAAGGCCCGCTCGCCGACCTCCCCATCGGGCAGCAGGGCGCCGATACGCCGTACGCCCGCCTGGGAGAGGCGCTCCTCCAGGGCCGCGAGCAGCGCGGATCCGATGCCGTGTCTGCGCCACTCGCGGGCGATGGCCAGCCGCAGCACCCACGCCCGCTCCTGGGCGGTCGAGGACACCGCCGCGCCGACGATCCGGTCCCCCACCGCGGCGACCACGGCGGGGGCGTCCGTGCGGATGGCGCTGACCACCTCGGCCAGCGTCACAACCGGGTCGGAGGGGGTGTCCCGCGCCTCCTCCCAGATGCGCACCACCTGGTCGAGATCGCCGTCCTCCAGGTCCCGGACCCGCCATGGAGCCATGGCACTCACCTCACCGGCCCATTCTCACCCGGCGGGCGCGGGCTCACCGCTCCAGATGCGCCTCGGTGACGGCCAGCGCGGCGGCCATGATGCTCAGCTGCGGGTTCACCTCGGGGCAGCCGGGCAGCACGGAGGCGTCGGCGACCAGTACGCCCGCGACGCCCCGCAGCCGTCCGCCGGCGTCGGCCGGGGAGCGTTCCGGATCGGATCCCGCCGCGACCGTGCCGGTGGGGTGGTACGCGGAGAGGTGCAGCTTCCGGGGGCCCGCGCCGGCGAGGACGGCGTCCAGTTCGCCGAGGTCGCGGGCGCGCGGCGCGGTGGGGATGCCGGTGAGGACCTCCCGGGCTCCGGCGGCGAACAGGATCTCCCCCATCGCGCGTGCGGCGCGCATCAGGCGGGCGCCGTCCCGCCGGTCCAGGTCGTAGCGCAGCAGGGTGCGGTCGCGGCCCAGGACCCGGCCCGAGGGCCGGTCGGCGATCATCGCGCCCAGGGTGGCGAGCCGGCCGGCGTCCTCCAGTTCCCGGCGCAGCTCGCCGCCGAGACCCGGCAGGACGAAGGAGCCCATGCCGGGCGGTGTCGCCGTCGCCTCGATCAGCACGCCGCCGTCGTGGTGCTCCTCCACGCCGACGCTCTGCAGCACGCCCTCCCAGGCCGTGACGGGCTCGTCGAAGCGCCCGGCGACGCTGGTCGCGGGGTGGACGCTGAGGTTGCGGCCCAGCCGGGGATGCCCGCCGAGGCCGGACCGCCGTAGCAGGGGCGGCGACTGGAGGGCGCCCGCGGCGACGACGACCAGCGGGGCGAGGATCTCGAAGTCGCCTCCGTCCGCGCGCCGTACGCGCACTCCGGCGGCGCGTGGTCCGCCGGGGCGGTCGGCGTCCACCAGGACGCGCCGTACCCGCGCCCCGGTGACGATGCGGGCCCCGGCGGCGCAGGCGTCGGGCAGTACGGAGAGCTGCACGCTCTGCTTGGCCCCGGTCGGGCAGCCGACGACGCACTGGCAGGAGCCCAGACAACCCGGTGCGTTGCGGCGCAGGGGCGCGGCCCGCCAGCCGAGGTGCTCGGCCCCGGCGAGGGCGATCCGGCCGTTGCGGCCGAGGACGTCGAGCGGCTGGGTCGCGACGTTCAGGGTGCGTTCGGCCTCGTCGAGACAGGGGCCGAGGCGTTCGGCCAGGACGAATCCGAACTCCTTGGTCCAGCGTTCGGCGACATGGTCCGGGGTGCGGTAGCAGGTCCCCGAGTTGACGACGGTGGTGCCGCCGACGGCCCGGCCGACCGGGAGCAGCAACGGCGGGCGGCCCAGGGCGACGGTGGCGCCGCCGTCACGGTAGAGGTCGGCGAACCGTTCGAGCGGGGCGCGCCCGGCGAAGGAGGCGGTGGAGTGGTGCCGGCCCTCCTCCAGGACGACGACGTCGAGCCCGGCGCGGGCGAGGGTCCGCGCGGCCGTGGCACCGCCCGCGCCGGAGCCGACGACCACGGCGTCGGCGGTGGAGCGGTCCGGCCACTCGCCGGCGGGTGCGCAGTCCAGCGGCGGGTCCGTCCGCACGATCCGCGGGGCCGGCGCCGGCCGCTGGAGCATGTGCTCCGTGCCGGCGGCGAGCAGGACGGGCAGCTTGAGCACGTCGAGCAGCGGCAGGAGCGCGGGGCGAGCGGCGAGGGAGGCCAGGACGGACTCCCGTTCGCCGGAGGTGAGGGCGGCGAGACCGCGGCCGGTGCGGACGACGGCGTAGGCGTCGAGGGCGCGGGCGGCGGACCGTACCCCGGCACGCGCGGGCAGGGGCATCGAGTCGAGCACGGCGTCGAGCCGTGCGGGCACCCGCGCCGGCCAGCCGGGCTTGCCGTCGTCGGCGATGAGGCAGGCGACGAAGCCGGTGAGGTTCATCGGGTCCCCACTTCCGCGTGGGCGGTGCCGTCCAGGGTCCACTCGGCCTCGCTGCGCCAGCCGCCGAACCACCAGCGCTCCAGCAGGACGTGGGCGTCGGCGCGTTCGCTGTTGCGGCAGACGGCGGGAGAGCCGTCCGGATCGGTGTAGTCGAGCGCGAGGGTGCGGTCCTCCGGCTGGGTGACCTCGACCCGGATCCTGCGCAGTCCCGCGCGACCGCTGACGGTCCACGTGGGCAGGCCGACGGCGGCGCGGAAGCGCCCGAGTCCGGCCCAGCCGGCGGCCGACCGCTCCGCGCGCCGGGGCCAGGTGCGCCCGCCCCGGCGCAGACGCAGGAAGACGAGCGGCGGAAGTCGACGCAGCCCGGGCCGCATGGACACCGCGGCCACGATCTCCAGCACGTCGCCACCGCCCAGGTCCGCGTGCAGCCAGGCCCATCGGCGGGCGTTGCCGTGCCCGTAGATCCGGGCGGAGGCACCGGGTGCGGAGGTGGGCGTCAGGGTGGTGTCGCCGTACGAGAACGTGCCGTCGTACGAGGCTCGGGCCGCCGGGAGGATCTGGGCGGCGGGGAGCAGGTGCCTGCGCCAGGACCACCGGGGAAAGGTGAACAGCGGTGCGTCCGCGGCCCGTTCGGTGAGGTCCCAGCGCAGCGCTCCGGCCGAACCGGTCAGCCGGCCGGGGACGGCCTCGACGCCGTCGGCCGTGAAGCCGGCCCCTGCGGGCGTCCACTCGGCTGGACCGAAGCGGGCGTGGCGCACCGGCCCGTCCTTCGGGAACACCGCGGCCCAGCCGTGGGCGTACGCCTCGGAACCGTCGGCGGGGGCGGTGAGTTCGTGGTGGAGCCACAGCCCGGCACCGGTCGCCGGGTCGGTGAGGGTCGTGTACCAGACCTCGTTGCGTCCCGGCTCGCCCTTCCAGCGGGGCGCCGTCAGCGCCTCGGCGCTCTCTGCGGCGCGGGGGAAGCGGAAGCTCGCGAGGAAGGGCAGGAGTCCCGTGGCCAGGGGGAAGCGCAGTGTGCCCCGGCCGGCTCGCACTCCGTCCTCGTAGACGGTGAAGGGCAGGACGGTCATGGAGGTGAGCGGTCTGCGCGGGGTGACGGACTTCCATCCGTCGAGCGTGAACCGGCGGCCCCCGGCGGTGAACGAGATCCGGTAGCGGATGCGGCACCGGGCGAGCGGGGAGATCTCCAACTCGCCCTCGGCGCGGGCGTCGTCCGCCCATCCGGCGACGCGTATCCGGCCGCTCGCCCGGGCCGCGGTCGTGCCGAGCGGACGCATGACCCGGTCCGCCGTCACACGGAGGTCGAGGCGGACCCGGCGGGCGTGGTCCTCGCCGTCGAGCCGGACGGTTCCGAGCATGGTCTCGCCGAACACGGTGCCGCGCCGGCCCGCGCCACCGGGCGCGCTCGGGATGGTGACCGACGGCGTGGCCGTCGCTGCGGCCGGTGCGGCCGCCGTATCCGCCGCGGCGCTCCGGTCCGGCTTCGTGCCCGTGCCCACGCCCCCGGTCGGGACGGCGGTCACCGCCGCGCCCGCGCCCGCGTCTCCCGCCGAGTCGACGTCCGCCTCCTCGCCCGCGCCCGTACCCCTGCCCACTCCCCGCGCCGATCCGGCGCTCGCCACCGCTTCCGCGCCCGTGCCCGCGTCGCTCCCGCTCGTGCTCATACGAGGCCCTCCAGCATGATCCGTTCGGTCTCGGCGAGATAGGTCTCCGCCGCCCGCCGCGCGGCGTCCGCGTCGCCGGAGTGCACCGCCGCCACCACGGGTTCCAACCGCGCGTGGGCGGCCGCGGCGTCGTTGAACGGGCCGACGAGCGCGGCCCGAACGGGCAGATAGGCGTTGAAGAGCGTGTTGGTGAGCAGGCCGTAGACCCGGTTGCCGGTCGCGCGGGCGAGCGAGCGGTGCACCTCGACGTCCGCGAGCTGGACCGCGTCACCGCCCTCGGCGGCGCGCACGGCCGCCAGCAGCGCGCCGAGTTCGGCCCGCTGCCCGGCGGTGGCCCGTAGGGCGGCCCGCTCGGCGATCAACGCACCGATGCTGCGGCGCACTTCGAAGACCTCGCGGATCCAGCCGGCGTCGTGCCGCACGAGCATGGGGAGCAGATCCGCCCCGCCGAGCCGGGCGAAGTCACGGACCCGGGTGCCCACTCCGTGCCGGGTCTCCAGCAGTCCTGCCTGGACGAGGCGCCCGAAGGCGTGCTTGAGGGTGGTGCGGGTGACGCCGTAGCCGTCGGCCAGTCTGCGTTCCGGCGGCAGATAACTGCCTGCCGGGTGGCGGCCGGTGAGGATGTCCTCCCTCAGCCGGCCCTCCAGGACGTCGACGACCGTCTCGCGGGGCAGTGCCTCCACGCCGTTCCTCCCCAGCGGCTCAGTGGATGAGCCACTGAACCAATGTCCCGGCACCGATGTCAATGGGCGTGCGGGAGGCGGCCGTTGATCCACACCCTCGGGCGGCGGACGTGCGGGGAGCGTACGGAACGGCCCCGCGGCGGGCCCGCGACCGTTCGTGTCCCCGCGGACACCCGCGGTGCGAAGACGCCGGACCGACCGGCCTGGCGCCTCCGTCCGCACCGCGGGGCCCCGCCGCCCCGTCCGCCGCCCCGGCCGGGCTGACCCGGCCGGCCGGGTGAAAGGCTGCCCGTTGAAGCGTTGTGACGACCCATCGGAAGGAAACCCCCGATGACCGACCCCCTCGAGCTCGAACTCCCCGTCGACGGCGGGACGCTGCGCGTCCTGCGGTTCGGAACCGGGCCGCGCACGGCGGTCGCGGCGCACGGCATCACCGCGTCCGGGATGTCGTTCCGCGCTCTCGCCCGCCATCTGCACCCCGACTGGTCGCTGTTCGCCCTCGACCTCCGGGGCCGGGGCGGCAGCGCGGACGCCCCGGGGCCGTACGGCTTCGACACCCACGCCGCCGATCTGTGCGCGGCGGCGGAGCACTGGGGCGACGGCGCGCCCGTCGCGGTCACGGGCCAGTCGATGGGGGCGTGCGTGGCGCTGCGGGCAGCCGCACGCCGCCCGGAGCTCTTCGACCGGCTGCTGATGATCGACGGGGGACTGCCGATGCCCCTGGAGGAGGGCGCCGATCCCGATGCCCTGCTCGACGCCTCGATGGGGCCGGTCCTGGCGCGGCTGACCCGGACGTTCGAGAGCGACGAGGCGTACGTGGACCTCTTCCGCACCCATCCCGCCCTCGGCCCCGAATGGAACGACGACATCGAGGCGTACGTCCGCTACGACATCACGGGCCCCGCCGGCGCCCGTCGCTCCCGCGCCCAGGAGGGCCCGGTCCGCCTGGACGGCCACGCGCTGCTCACCTCGGCACCGGCTCTCGCCGAGGACCTGGCGGGGCTCGGGGTCCCGGCGATGCTGCTCCACGCGCCCCGGGGGCTGATGGGGGCGGAGCCGGGGATGCTGTCCGACGCGCTGGTCGCGCACTGGACGGCCCGGTCGCCGCGGCTGACGGCGGAGGCGGTGCCGGACTGCAACCACTACACGATCCTCATGGGCCCTCGGGCGAAGACGGTCGCCGACCGGCTCGTGGGCATGGTGTGAGGCCTGGTACCCGCCCCAGCGCACGCGCCGGAGCGCGGGCGGGGCGCGGTGCCCCACCGGTCCTGGTGCCCGCGCAGGCAATCCGACTTATGGTGCAAGGAGTCGGCTTCAGCTCGTCGCACCTCGGTGCGCAAAGCCCGGCCCTCCAGTGCACACCGCTCGGAAAGGGTGGACCCGATGCACCCAGCCCTCAGCTCCGACGACCTGGTCCGGCTCCGCCGGCAGCGCCCCTATCCCGCGGTGTCGGTGATCATGCCCACGCACCGCCGTGAACCGGACAGCGCGCAGGACCCGGTCCGGCTGCGCAATCTCATGACCGAGGCCAAGGAGCAGCTCAAGGCCGATCCCGCCGTCACCCGGGACACCCGGATCGACGTGTCCGAGCAGCTCGACCGGGCACTGGCCGAGATCGACCTGGTGCACGCGGAGGACGGGCTCGTGGTCTTCGCCGCGCCGGGCGAGCACGAGGTGTGGACGCTCGGCCGGCCGGTGCCCGAGCGCGTGGTGCTGTCGGACACCTATCTGACCCGCAACCTCGTCTCGGCACAGGCCGCCGAGCGCCCCTTCTGGGTCCTGGCGGTCGCCTCGGACCGGGCCACCCTGTGGAGCGGCGCGGCCGACCGCCTCACCGAGGAGCGCACCGGGGCCTTCCCGATGTCCCGTCCCGCGGAGAACTTCGACGCCGAGCGCCAGGAGCGGATCGGCGACGTGCCCAGCACCTTCCGGGACGAGGACACCCGGCACTTCCTGCGCGAGGCCGACACGGCGCTCGCCTCGGTGCTGAAGGCCGACCCGCGGCCGCTGTACGTGACCGGCGAGCCCGCCGCGCTCGCGCTCCTCGACGACGTCGGCACGGCCGCGAAGGGCCAGGCCGTCCACGCGCCCCGGGGCGGGGTGGCGGGCGGCTCGGCCGACGCGGTCTGGCAGGCGGTGCGGCCGTCCGTCGAGGCCCGCGCGCGGCAGGAGGTCTCCGGCGTTCTCGAGGAGCTGGACCGGGCCAGGGGCAGGCGTGCCTTCGCCGCCGGAGTCGACGAGATCCGCCAGAACGTGGAGACGGGCCGGGTCGCGCTGCTCGCCGTGGAGGAGAACTACCGCGAGACGGTGCGGGACACGGGCGCCCACCTCCTGCCCGCCGACACCGGTGACCTGGACGCGCTGGTCGACGTCGTGGACGAGATCGTCGAGAAGTCCCTGGAGACGGGGGCGCAGGTGCGGTTCGTCCCCGACGGCACGCTCGCGGGGATGGGCGGCATCGCGAGCGCGCTGCGCTACTGACCGGCCTCCGCCGGACGGCCGTCGCCGTGGGGAACCTCCCGGCCGCTCCCGCGGACGGTGCCGACGGGTTGGCGGGAGCGCGGTGCCGTGCGGGCCGTTTGCGCCGATACTGGCAGAGGGTGTGCGGCCCGTACCGCCACGGCCCGGCCTGAGAGGACACCGTCCGGAGTGATCGCCAGTCCCACCAGGAGGTTCCCATGAGGATGCTCATCAATGTCCCCGAGACGGTCGTGGCCGACGGCCTGCGCGGTCTGGCCGCGGCGCACCCCGGGCTGAACGTCGACGTGGAGAACAGGGTCGTGGTGCGGGGGGACGCTCCGGTCGTGGGCAAGGTGGGCCTGGTGTCCGGCGGCGGGTCGGGCCACGAGCCCCTGCACGGCGGGTTCGTGGGGGTGGGGATGCTCTCGGCGGCGTGCCCCGGCGAGGTCTTCACGTCGCCGGTGCCGGACCAGATGGCCCGCGCCGCGGCGGCGGTGGACAGCGGGGCGGGCGTGCTCTTCGTGGTGAAGAACTACACCGGCGACGTGCTGAACTTCGACATGGCGCAGGAACTCGCCGAGGACGAGGGCGTCCAGGTGGCCAAGGTGCTCGTCAACGACGACGTGGCCGTGCAGGACAGCCTCTACACGGCGGGCCGGCGCGGTACGGGCGCGACGCTCTTCGTGGAGAAGATCGCGGGCGCCGCGGCGGAGGAGGGTGCGCCGCTGGAGCGGGTCGAGGCCGTCGCCCGCCGGGTCAACGAGCGGTCGCGCAGCTTCGGTGTCGCGCTCAGCGCCGTCACGACCCCCGCCAAGGGCACCCCGACGTTCGACCTGCCGTCCGGTGAGCTGGAGTTGGGGATCGGCATCCACGGCGAGCCCGGCCGGGAGAGGCGGCCGATGATGACGTCGCGGGAGATCGCGGACTTCGCGGTGAACGCGGTCCTGGAGGATCTGCAGCCGTCGAGTCCGGTGCTGGCGCTGGTCAACGGCATGGGCGCGACACCGCTGCTGGAGCTGTACGGGTTCAACGCGGAGGTCCACCGGGTGCTCGCAGAGCGGGGAGTGCCGGTGGCCCGGACCCTGGTCGGCAACTACGTCACCTCGCTCGACATGGCCGGCTGCTCGGTGACTCTGTGCGAGGCGGACGAGGAGATCCTGCGGCTGTGGGACGCCCCCGTGGAGACGCCCGCGCTGCGCTGGGGCCGCTGAGCCATGCCCGGCCCGGCCGACGGCGGCTCCGCTCCCGCGGGCCGCGACGACGCGCGCGGGGAAGCCGGTGCGCCACGAGAAGGAGGCGCTGTGCTCGACGCGGATTTCTTCCTCCGCTGGATGAACGCCCTGGCCGAGGCGGTGGACCGCGAGGCGGGCCGGCTGACCGAGCTCGACGCCGCGATCGGGGACGCCGACCACGGAACCAATCTGCAGCGGGGTTTCACGGCGGTGAGGGCGGCGCTGGAGAAGGACGCGCCGGACACCCCCGGTGCCGTACTGATGCTGACCGGGCGGCAGTTGATCTCGACGGTCGGCGGGGCGTCGGGGCCGCTGTACGGGACGCTGCTGCGGCGGGCCGGCAAGGCGCTCGGTGACGAGGCCGAGGTGTCGCGCGCGCAGCTCGCCGAGGCGCTGCGCGCGGGGATCGCGGCGGTGGCGCAACTCGGCGGCGCGAAGGCCGGGGACAAGACGATGCTGGACGCGCTGGAGCCCGCGGCCGCGGCGCTGGACGAGTCCTTCGCGGCCGCGCGGGAGGCCGCCGACGAGGGCGCGGCGGCGACCGTGCCGATGCTGGCCCGCAAGGGCCGGGCGAGCTATCTGGGCGTGCGCAGCATCGGGCACCAGGATCCGGGGGCGACGTCCTCCGCCCTGCTGGTCGGGGCCCTCGAGGAGGCCGCGCGATGACCGGCCCGGTCGGGATCGTCCTCGTCTCGCACAGCGCGCAGGTCGCGGAGTCGGTCGCCGACCTCGCCCGGAGGCTGGCGGGCGCGGGCGACGCCGTGCCGGTCGCCGCGGCGGGCGGGGCAGCGGACGGCGGCCTCGGCACCAGTTCGGAGCTGACGGCACGTGCCGCCCACGAGGTGGACAGGGGAGCCGGGGTGGCCGTGCTGGTCGACATCGGCAGCGCCGTGCTGACGGTCAAGGCGCTGCTGGCCGAGGGCGACGAACTTCCGGAGGGGACCAGGCTGGTGGACGCGCCGTTCGTGGAGGGCGCCGTCGCCGCGGTGGTCACCGCGGCCGCCGGCGCGGATCTGGACGCGGTGGAGGCGGCGGCCGTGGAGGCGTACGACTACCGCAAGGTGTGACCGTAAGCATCCGTGCGCGGCTTGTGACGCACCTGGTCAACACACTAATGTCGCAGGGCCTTGGTGAACGGGAAACCGGTGGAGTACCGGTGCGGCCCTCGCCACTGTGATCGGGAAGTCCGGCTCTCTCCGCAAGGAAGCCACTGGACCGCCACGGGAGACCGTGGTGTCCGGGAAGGCGGAGCCCGGGCGGCAGGACCCGTCAGCCAGGAGACCGGCCAGGGCGCGTTGTCCATCCACGAGGTGCTGGAGAGGGTCTCCCAACCATGCATATAGCCGAGGGGTATCTGCCCCCTGTGCACGCGGCCGCCTGGGGCGTCGCGTCCGCCCCCTTCGTGATCCACGGCGTACGGGCGCTCACCCGTGAGGTCAGGGCGAATCCCGATTCCACCCTGCTGCTCGGCGCGTCGGGCGCCTTCACCTTCGTCCTGTCGGCACTCAAGATCCCTTCCGTGACCGGCAGTTGCTCGCACCCGACCGGCACGGGGCTGGGCGCGATCCTGTTCCGGCCACCGATCATGGCCGTGCTCGGCACGATCACCCTGCTCTTCCAGGCGCTGCTGCTGGCCCACGGCGGACTGACCACGCTCGGCGCGAACGTGTTCTCGATGGCGATCGTCGGGCCGTGGGCCGGGTTCGCGGTGTACGCGCTGCTGCGGCGGTCCGGGGCGCCGCTGATGGTGGGCGTGTTCTTCGGCGCGTTCGTCGCGGACCTGTCCACGTACTGCGTGACCAGCGTGCAGCTGGCGCTGGCGTTCCCCGACCCGGGCAGCGGCGTGGTCGGCGCCCTGGCCAAGTTCGGCGGCATCTTCGCGCTCACCCAGATCCCGCTGGCCGTCAGCGAGGGCCTGCTCACCGTGTTGGTGATGCGGCTGCTCGTGCAGTCCAGCAAGGGTGAGCTGACCCGCCTCGGAGTGCTCCTCCAGGGCGGGGCCAAGAAGGAGGCCGCGGTCCGATGAGCCGTAACGCGAAGATCAACACGCTGCTGATGGCGATCGTGGCGGCGCTGGCGGTGCTGCCGCTCGCCCTCGGCCTGGGCGACCACAAGGAGGAGCCCTTCACGGGCGCCGACGGGGAGGCGGAGACCGCCATCACGGAGATCGCGCCGGACTACGAGCCCTGGTTCGCGCCGCTCTACGAACCCCCTTCCGGGGAGGTCGAGTCGGCGTTGTTCGCTCTCCAGGCGGCTCTGGGTGCCGGTGTCCTGGCGTACTACTTCGGGCTGCGCAAGGGGCGCCGGCAGGGTGAGGCGCGGGCGGCGGCCGCCGGGGACGGGCGGGCGCCCGGCAGCGGCTCCGCCGGTTCCGTCGGCTCGGGCGCGTAGCCGCCGATGCTGCCGATAGACGCGGCGGCGCACAGCAGCCGCTGGCGCCGCCGTCATCCGTGCGAGAAGGCGGCACTCGGGCTCGGGCTGACGGTCTGCGCCGTCTCACTGCCGCCGTGGCCGGGTGCCGTCCTGGTCGCCGCGGCGGCCGTGGCCGTACTGCTCGGGCCCGCCGGCGTGGCGCCGCGGCAGCTGTGGCGGGCGTGGCGCATTCCGCTGGGGTTCTGCGTCACGGGTGCGATTCCGCTGCTGTTCTCGGTGGGCGACCCGGACGGATTCGTGGTGCTCGCGCCGGACGGACCGCTGCACGCGGTCCGGCTGCTGCTGCGGACGTCCGCCGCCTCGCTCGGGGTGCTGCTGTTCGCGTTCACCACGCCGGTGTCGGACCTGCTGCCAAGGCTGGTCCGGGCCGGGGTGCCCGGGCCCGTCGTGGACGTGGCCCTCGTGATGTACCGGATCGGCTTTCTGCTGCTCGACACCGTGCACCGGGTCCGCCAGGCCCAGGCGGCGCGGCTCGGGCACACGACCCGGGCGGCGGCCTGGCGGTCCCTCGCCGGGCTCGCCGCGACCGCCTTCGTGCGGGCCTTCGACCGGGCCCAGCGGCTGCAGACCGGGCTCGCCGGGCGCGGCTACGACGGGACGCTGCGGGTCCTGGTGCCGCCCGCGACGGTGTCGGCGCGCTTCCTGGTGGCGACCGCCGGGCTGCTCGCGGGGATCGTCGCCCTCACCCTCGTACTGGAAAGGTCCGTACTGTGAGCACGTCCGTGGACGAGAGCGCACCCGGGGCCGCGGCGCCCCTGGTGGAACTGGCCGGCGCGGGATTCTCCTACCCGGACGGCCCGCCGGTGCTGCGCGGTGTCGACTTCGCCGTGCCGGGAGGACGCTCCCTGGCGCTGCTGGGCCGCAACGGCAGCGGCAAGACGACCCTGATGCGGCTCCTCAGCGGCGGGCTGCACTGCGCGGAGGGCAGGCTCCTGCTCCACGGCGAGCCGGTGGTGTACGACCGCGGCGGGCTGAACCGGCTGCGGACGACGGTGCAGCTCGTCGTGCAGGATCCGGACGACCAGTTGTTCGCCGCGTCGGTGGGCCAGGACGTGTCGTTCGGGCCGATGAACCTGGGGCTGCCGGAGCCGGAGGTACGGGCCCGGGTCGCGGAGGCACTGGACGCCTTGGACATCACGGCACTGGAGGACCGCCCGACGCATCTGCTGTCGTACGGGCAGCGCAAGCGGGCGGCGATCGCGGGCGCGGTGGCCATGCGACCGCGTGTGCTCGTCCTGGACGAGCCGACCGCGGGACTCGATCCGCACGGGCAGGAACGGCTGCTGGCGGCGTTGGAGCGGCTGCGGGAGGGCGGTACGACCGTGGTGATGGCCACGCACGACGTGGATCTGGCGCTGCGCTGGGCGGACGACGCCGCCGTGCTGTCCCCGGCCGGGCTGCGGACGGGGCCGGTCGCGGAGCTGCTGGCGGACCGGGAGCTGCTGGACTCGGCCCGGCTGCGCCTGCCGTGGGCGATGGCCGCGGAGGAGGTGCTGCGCGCCCACGGACTGCTGGAAGCGGGCAGGCCGGGCCCGCGGACCCCGGAGGAACTGGACCGCTGGGCCGTGCCGGCGTAGCGCATCTCACCCGGGCCTCGTTGTGCAACTTGTTGCATAACGAGGTCTCCGGCGTCTACAAAAGGGGGCGACGCTCATTGCGCGAGGAGGCGCCCCGATGACCCCCACCCCGTACCCGCATCTGCTCAGCCCGCTCGACCTCGGTTTCACCACGCTGCCGAACCGGGTGCTCATGGGCTCGATGCACATCGGCCTGGAGGAGGCGGAGAACGGCTTCGAGCGCATGGCGGCCTTCTACGCCGAGCGTGCGCGCGGAGGTGTCGGACTGATCGTGACCGGCGGCATCTCCCCGAACGACGCGGGACGCCCCTACGACGGCGGCGCCAAGCTCACCACCGAGGAGGAGGCCGCGCAGCACCGCACGGTCACCGACGCGGTGCACGCGGCGGGCGGCCGGATCGCCATGCAGATCCTGCACTTCGGCCGCTACGCCTACCACCCCCAGCTGGTCGCGCCCAGCGCGCTGCAGGCCCCCATCAGCCCGTTCGTCCCCCACGCCCTCACCGACGAGCAGGTCGAGCAGACCATCGAGGACTACGTCCGCGCGGCGGAGCTGGCCAGGTCGGCGGGCTACGACGGCGTCGAGATCATGGGCTCCGAGGGCTACCTGATCAACGAGTTCATCGCGAGCGCCACCAACCACCGGGACGACCGCTGGGGCGGCTCGTACGAGAACCGCACCCGCTTCCCCCGGGAGATCGTCCGCCGCACCCGCGAACGGGTCGGCGACGACTTCATCATCGTCTACCGGCTGTCGATGCTCGACCTCGTGCCCGGCGGCTCCTCGCTCGACGAGGTCGTCGCGCTCGCCAAGGAGATCGAGGCGGCCGGAGCGACCATCATCAACACCGGCATCGGCTGGCACGAGGCCCGGATCCCGACCATCGCGACCTCGGTGCCGCGCGGCGCGTACACCTGGGTGACGCGCAAGCTCATGGGCTCGGTGTCCGTGCCGCTGGTGACCAGCAACCGGATCAACACGCCCGAGGTGGCGGAGCAGGTGCTCGCCGAGGGACGCGCGGACATGGTGTCCATGGCGCGGCCGTTCCTGGCCGACCCGGAGTTCGTCGCCAAGGCCCGCGAGGACCGCGCCGAGACGATCAACACCTGCATCGGCTGCAACCAGGCGTGCCTGGACCACACCTTCAGCGGCAGGATCACCTCCTGCCTGGTCAACCCGCGTGCCTGCCACGAGACCGAGCTGGTCCTCTCCCCCACCCGGCTGCGCAAACGCCTGGCGGTCGTCGGCGCAGGCCCGGCGGGCCTGGCGTTCTCGGTCTCGGCCGCCGAACGCGGCCACGAGGTCACGCTCTTCGACGGGGCCGAGGAGATCGGCGGGCAGCTGAACATCGCCAAGCGCGTCCCCGGCAAGGAGGAGTTCGAGGAGACGCTGCGCTACTTCCGTACCCAGCTGGAGCTGCGCGGGGTGGAGGTCCGGCTCGGGACCTTCGTCACGCCGGACCTGCTGACCGGGTACGACGAGATCGTGGTCGCGACCGGTGTCACGCCCCGGACGCCGGCGATCGAGGGCGTCGACCACCCCAGCGTCGTCAGCTACCTCGACGTGCTGCGCGACGGCGCCGAGGTCGGTGAGCGGGTCGCCGTCGTCGGCGCCGGCGGGATCGGCTTCGACGTCGCGGAGTTCCTCACCGACGGCGGCGAGGGCGCGAGCCTCGACCCGGAGACGTACTTCCGGCAGTGGGGCGTGGACACCGGATACGCCGAACGGGGCGGGCTGCGGGCCCCGGAGCGGCCGCGGCCCCCGCGCACGGTGCATCTCCTCCAGCGCAAGACCTCCAAGGTCGGCGCGGGCCTCGGCAAGACGACGGGCTGGATCCACCGCACGGAGCTCAAGCACCGCGGCGTCACGATGGTCGCGGGGGCGGCGTACGACCGGATCGACGACGAGGGCCTGCACATCACGGTGGACGGCACGGCGAGGACGATCCCCGTGGACACGGTGGTGCTGTGCACCGGGCAGGAGCCGAGGCGCGACCTGTACGAGGAGCTGACCGCGGCGGGCCGCACCGCGCACCTCATCGGCGGCGCCGACGTGGCCGCAGAACTGGACGCCAAGCGGGCCATCGACCAGGGCACCCGGCTGGCGGCGACGATCTGACGCCGCCTCCTTAGGATGCGGGTCATGTCCCTCCCCCACGCGATCCTCACCGCCCTGCTCGAGAAGCCGTCCTCGGGCCTGGAGCTGACCCGCCGCTTCGACCGGTCCATCGGCTACTTCTGGTCGGCGACGCACCAGCAGATCTACCGCGAGCTGGGGAAGCTGGAGGAGTCGGGGCTGATCCGCGTCCTGCCCGCGGCCGAGCCCGCACGGGGCAAACGCAAGGAGTACGAGGTGCTGCCCGCGGGCCGAACCGAACTGGCCGGCTGGGTGGGCAGGACCGAGGACCCCAAGCCCATCCGGGACGCCCTGCTGCTGCGCATGCGGGCGGCGGCGGTCGTGGGGACGGAGGGGCTCGAGGCTGAGCTGCGTCGCCATCTCGACCTGCACCGACGGCAGTTGGCGGAGTACGAGGACATCGAGAAGCGCCACTTCCCGCCGGAGCGGGACGCGGCCGAGGACCGGCTCCGGCACGTGGTGCTGCGCGGGGGGATCGAGCTGGAGCGGTTCTGGACCGGCTGGCTCACGGAGGCGCTGGACGAGCTCGGCAGGCTTCCCCCGGCACCTCGGCGGGGGTAGGCGGGGGCGGACGGGGCGCGGGGCCTCCGCGAAGGCCAGGCGCAGGGTGGTGCCTCCGCCGGGGCAGGCACGGGCGCGGGGCGGACATGGGCGCCGGCGTCCGCCGTCGCGGCCCGAGCACCCGCGACCGACTGTGCCCCGGCCGGCCGCCCTTCCCGCCGGAGCCGGGACGCACTGCCATGAGGCTCCACCCGGCTGCGGCCGCGAGCGCGACGGCCGCCGGCAGGGCCGGCAGCGGCAGCTCGGGGCGCCGGCCGGGTCCTGAGCCGGACGACGCCGACGGCCACCGTTTCCGGTGCGTGGACCGGCACCCGGGCGGCCGCGGCCAGACCGATGCGGTCCAGGCGACGAGGCAGGGCAGCAGGGGGCCGGGGCGGCGCCGGGCAGGGCGTACCCCTCGGGGCCCGGACGGAAGCGGCCGGACGCACAAGCCGGGTGCTACACCCGCGGCGGTGACGGCCACCGCCCACAGGGCATGGCGCCAGAGCGGCCCGGGCCCGACCTTTCCTCAGTGTCGTCGACGTCGTCGTACGGGGCGGGGCCGAAGTCGTCGATCACGACGGGGACGACGCCGCCGAGGCACTCCGGGTTGCCTGGCCGGCGGACCGGTCCGGGGCACGTCGGTCCGGAGCCGACCGACCCCACAGGGCCCTGTGCGATCTGGAGTCGCCCGAGAGAGAGTCGCCCGACGGGGAGTCGCCCGACCGGGATCGCGCACAGCCTCTGCGACGACCACGTCGGCCCGTTCCCGGACGAAGCCCTATACCACATCGGGCATCCGCGGTTCGGCGCCCGTGATCTTCCGGTCGCCGCCGGGGATACTGGTCGGCCACGGAAGGACTCGCAGACCACGAGGGGCGGACATGGTGAACGAGGCGCGGGAACGGGCCGGTTGGGGACGGGACGGCGCGGGACGCCACGCCGTCGTCATCGGGGGGAGCCTCGCCGGACTGCTCGCGGCGCACGTGCTCGCCGGCCACGCCGACCGGGTGACCGTCGTGGAGCGCGACCGCGTCCCCGACGGTCCCGAGCCGCGTCCGGGCGTCCCGCAGGGCCGGCACGCCCACGTGCTGCTGGAGAGCGGGCAGCTCGCTCTGGACTCCCTGTTGCCCGGCTTCATGGCCGAGTTGCGGGCGGCCGGGGCGCCACGCGTGGGCATGCCCCAGGACATGGTGGCCTGGAGCGGCACCTGGCTCCGGCGGACGGCCCCGACGACGCACATCCACACCGGCTCCCGCTCCCAGCTCGAGCATCTGGTGCGCAGACGGGTGCTGGCCAATCCGGTGATCACGACCGTCGAGTCCACGGAGGCGGTGGGACTGGCCGGGGACGCCTCCCGGGTCCGTGGTGTCCTGCTGCGGGAGCGCGGCGGCGCGGACGGGGCCGCGGACGGCTCGCGCACGCTGGAGGCGGATCTGGTCGTGGACGCCACCGGGCGGAGCTCGCGCGCCCCGCAGTGGCTGGCCGCCATCGGGGCCGAGCCGCCTCAGGAGGAGGGCATCGACACCGGCCAGGCGTACGCCTCCCGCATCTACCGCAACACCGGTGCCCATCTGGGCACTGAGGCACTGGCCTACTGGTTCTACCCGAACCCTTCGCAGACGTACGCGGGCGGGGTACTGCCCCTGGAGGACGGCAACCACCTCGTGGCGCTCGCGGGCCTCCGCGGCCAGGAACCGCCCACGGACGATGCCGGGTTCACCGCTTTCGCGGCGCGCCTCCCCCACCCGTACCTCCACGAGTGGCTGCTCACCGCCGAGCCGCAGACGCCGGCGTACGGATTCCGCTCGACGGGCAACCTGCGCCGCAGGTACGACCGTCAAGGCCGGCGCCCCGCCGGATTCCTCGCCACCGGCGACGCGCTCTGCACCTTCAACCCGATCTACGGACAGGGCATGTCGGTCGCCGCCATGAGCGCCGTGGCGCTGCGTGACGCGCTTGCCGACCCGCGTCGAAGGCCGACGACCCGACGGGTCCAGCGGGCGCTCTTCGATGCCTCGCGACAGGCGTGGGACATCTCCGCGGGCGCCGACCGGGCCATGCCCGGGGCGGTGGGGAGCGCCGTCGCCTCCCGTGCCGTCGACCGCCCGGTCGGCTGGTACCTGGACCGCGTCCAGCAGCGGTACGCGGGCGATCCCGTGCTCGTGGGACCGGTCTTCCGTTCCGTGCTGACGCTGACCAACCCCCTGAGCGCCCTGTTCGCTCCGCGGATGGCCCGGGCGGTGCTGTTCGGCCCCGTGGCCGGCACCCCCGCCGCGCC
The DNA here is from genome assembly GCF_030056615.1 of Streptomyces sp. HNM0645. Classification (NCBI taxonomy): domain Bacteria; kingdom Bacillati; phylum Actinomycetota; class Actinomycetes; order Kitasatosporales; family Streptomycetaceae; genus Streptomyces; species Streptomyces sp. HNM0645. The sequence goes on from NZ_JASHLT010000014.1 coordinate 173,970, forward strand.
ACCGATGCGAGCGGAGACCGTGCGCGGCTGAGCCACCCACACGCCGACCGTACGACTGCACCGGCCGGCGCGAGCGCCCGCCCCGGCGCGTTGCCGGGTCGCCTCGGCGAGAGGGGCACCGTCCAGCGGCTACCCCCGCCCTCGGCGCCCTGCCGCGCGTCAACGCGGCGCGGCGTCAACCTACTTGGTTCAGGCCGGTTCGCGGCCCGGACCGTGCCGTGCCCGACTTGCCGGGTCCCGGCAGTTCCGGAACGGAACTGGATGCCCGTCAGGTGCTTGTCAGGAACGCGTAAGGGGCGTGTAAAGTCTGCTGCGGAGTGCCGGGAAGCCTGGTCGGCGAAACAAGGGACGGCTGTCTTCACCGATCGGGGGATTACGTACATGGTGCTCGTCGCCGTTTTCGGCGCCGCTCTTCTCATCGCGGTGCTGCTCTCCGGACTCGCCGCCCGGACCGTGCTGTCCACGTCCTTCCTCTTCCTCGTCGGCGGCGCGCTCGTCAGTGACGGGTTCCTCGGACTCATCCACATCACGCCGGACAGCGAGATCGTGGCGGTCACCGCCGATCTGGCACTGTTCGCGGTGCTGTTCACCGACGGCATGCACGTGTCCTTCCCCAAACTGCGGGCGCACTGGAAGAACCCCGCCCGCGCCCTGGGCCTGGGCATGCCGCTTGCCTTCGTCGGCATGGCGGTCGTGACCCACTACCTGGCCGGACTGAACTGGACGACCTCCTTCCTGGTGGGCGCCGTCCTGGCGCCGACCGACCCGGTGTTCGCCTCCGCGATCGTGGGCCGCAAGGAAGTGCCCGCCAAACTGCGGCAGCTGCTCAACGTCGAGAGCGGCATCAACGACGGACTCGCCCTCCCGTTCGTCCTGGTCTTCATCGTCGCAGCCGGCCCGACCAGCGGTCACGCCGAGGCGTCGTTCGGGAAGATCGCGCTGGAGCTCGGGCTGGGACTCGCCTTCGGGGTCCTGCTGCCGCTGCTGGTCAACGGGCTCGCACGGTTCAGCCTGCTCGGCGCGGAGCCCAAGCTGCAGCCCCTGCTGCCGCTGGCCACGGGGATCATCCTGTACGCCGTGTGCCACCTCACCCACGCCAACCCCTACCTGGCCGCGTTCTCGGCGGGCGCGGTGATCACCGCCGTGTCACCGGAGGCGAAGACTGCTTTCGAGCCGCTGGGAGAGGCGCTGGCCGAGCTGGCGAAGTTCGCCGCCCTGCTCGTCTTCGGCGCGCTGCTCACGCCGCAGCTCTTCGGCGACCTGTCCTTCGGCGGGTACGTCGCCGTCGTCCTGGCCATCGTCCTCATCCGCCCGGCTTCGATGCTGCTGTCGCTGGTCGGCACCCGCTTCGACCGCCGCGAGAAGCTGGTCGCCGCCTGGTTCGGGCCGAAGGGCTTCGCCTCGGTCGTCTACGGGCTGCTCGTGCTGCAGGCCGGCATCCCGCAGGGCGAGCAGGCGTACACCCTCATCGCCGTCTGCATCGCGTTCTCGATCATCGCCCACAGCAGCACCGACGTCCCCATCGCGCGGATCTTCCACGTCGACGACCTCGCCGGGATCCCCGAGGGCCACGACGGCCGGCAGGACGAGCGGATCGTCGAGCGCGACAACGACGGGGCGCCCCGGCCGTCCTGAGCACATGTCCGTTGGTGGAGCGGTGTTCCACTGGCTGTGGACGGCCGTCCGGTCGGCCGCCGTGCCGCCCATCGGCGCGGCACTGATCGCGGGGCGGGTGCCGCCGTGGATGCGGCGGCAGTCGGCGCCCGGCGGACTCAAGGCGAAGGGGACAGCGACGTTCGTCGTGGACGCCGGTCCCATGGTTCCGCCGCTCACGGCGCCGTCCGGAATACGGCCCGAGGACACGGGCTTCGCGCGTATGGTCCTGGTTCCCATGGCGGTCTGCTCGGGGCACGGACTCATCCCCGGGGGCGACGCTCTGCGAGCGTTTCGACCGCCGCGAGATGGAGCGTGCCGGACCACCCGTCGTGTCCGCGGACTCGACGAGCCGCATGCCGGACCAGCGGGGAACCGGGACGTGAGGCGGCGGGCGAGGCGCCGGCGATCCGGTGGACGGCACGGGGCCGGTGCGCTGTTCGCCGGAGCCGGGGCCGTTCGGCGGTGCCGTCCGGTCGGTGCGGGTGGTGACCGCGCGGCCTCAGCACGGGCCTTCCGCCACCTCCACCGCGATCCTCACCTTCTCCAGTCGCAGGGCGTCCGGTTCGGGCTGGGGCGGGGACACACGCATGCAGTAGGGGAAACCGACGTCGTCCGTGCTGATCTCGAACACGTCCGCGTCGCCGGCGCCGGCCGCGTCCGGTTCGTCGACCGCCTCGACGCGGACGACCGCGTGCTCGGGCCCCTGACCCGTGCCCTTGACGGCTTCCTCGATCCGCTCCTCGTAGCCGAGGTAGCCGCGCAGGACCTGCGGCTCGGCCTCCAGGCGTACCGCGGCCTCGCGAACAGCGTCCCGGAACTCGCCCTCGCTCCATCGCGCGTCGTCGAAGAGGTGGTACATGAACCCCACCACGACCACGGCGCCGCCCACGATCAGCAGGCGCCCGACCGGGTTCCTCGGGTTGTACACAAAGCGCCCGCGCTTCCTGATGAAGATCGGTTCTTCCGAATCCTGTCCGCCCACTCGAGGAGCGTAACCAGCCGACGTGGTACGACGGACGGGACGGTCCCACCTCGGCGTCCCGCCGGGCCGGGACATGAACACGTGGCCGTCCGCCACCCCCGGTACGGCCGCCCGGACGTTCGTGCGGTCATCCGGCCGCACCCCGCCCGTACACCGCCCCATCACCTGAGGAGTCGTCATGCCCACGCGCTACCCGCCGATCGAGCCGTACGAGACGGGCGTGCTCGACACCGGTGACGGCCACCACGTGTACTGGGAGGTCTGCGGCAATCCCGACGGCAAGCCCGCCCTCGTGGTGCACGGCGGCCCGGGGTCGGGATGCGGGCCCGGGGCCCGTCGCTGGTTCGACCCGGAGCGCTACCGGGTCGTCCTCTTCGACCAGCGCGGCTGCGGTCGCAGCACCCCGCACGCCAGTGACCTCCGCGCCGGCCTGACGACCAACACGACCGGGCATCTGCTGACGGACATGGAGCGGCTGCGGGAGCTGCTGGACGTGGACCGCTGGCTGCTGTACGGCGGGTCCTGGGGGTCGACCCTGTTGCTCGCGTACGCCCAGCGGCACCCGGAGCGGGTGTCGGAGATCGTGGTCAACGGGGTGACGACGACCCGGCGTTCGGAGGTCGACTGGCTCTACCGGGGCGTGGCTCGGTTCTTCCCCGAGGAGTGGGACCGCTTCATGGCGGGGGTCCCCGAGGCCGGGCGGGACGGCGACCCGGTCGCCGCGTACGCGCGCAGGATGAACGACCCTGACCCGGCGGTGCGGGACAAGGCCGCGAACGACTGGTGCGCCTGGGAGGACGCGGTCGTGTCGCTGGAACCCCACGCCCCGTCCGGCGTCTACTCCGGCCAAGCACCGGCGGCCCGGGTCGCCCTCGTCCGGATCGCCTCGCACTATTTCGCGCATGGGGCGTGGCTCGAGGAGGGCGCCCTGCTGCGGAACGCGGCGCGGCTCACCGGAATCCCCGGCGTGCTGGTGCACGGCAGGCTCGATCTGTCCAGCCCTCCGGACACGGCGTGGGAGCTGTGCCGGGGCTGGCCGGACGCCCGGCTCGTGACGGTCGGCGAAGCGGGCCACCTGGGCAGCGAGGCGGCGGACGCCGAGGTACTGGCCGCGCTCGACGGCTTCGCCGGCCGCCGCTGAGACGTCACGACGGCGCCGCGCCCCGTCCTCCCGCGTCCGCACGACTCCCTCCCCGTGCCGCCGTGTCCCGTGCGTCCGCACGCCCCGCTACTACGCCCCGCCGCCTCCCGCCCCCTCCACCGCGTCGGCCACGCGGTCGAAGAAGCGCGCGTGCGCGCCGTCGCTGTGCGGTTCCTCGGGGTTCCACGGCACGACACGGGCGACGGACGCGGCCGTGCGCCAGGCGGCGTTGTCGCGCAGGGCGTCCAAGGGGTACGCGTTGACCCGGGCGTCGACGAGGAGCACTCGCGCGGAGAGCTCCGCGACGTACGACCAGTCGGCGGTCAACCAGTTGGTGCCGGCGCCTCCCCGCGGTGACACCAGGTCGAGGCCGAAGGCGGTGAGTTCCCTGAGGTCCGGCCAGGAATGCGGTCTGGCGAGGTGGGCGCTGTCGGCGGAGGCCGGTGACAGGGCCAGCAGGGGTTGGCGTGCGGCGGTGTCGTGAGCGAGGGCGCGGAGCCGGGCGGTGGCGCGGGCGAGAGCTACGGCGCCCGCCGTGTCCTGGGCGGCACCCAGGGCTCTGGCGAGGGCGGCGAACCGGGCGCGCACGTCACCGAGAGACTGGCCCTGGCCGACGTCGAGGACGACCAGGGGCACCCGCTCCTCCAGGTGTTTCGCCGTGTCCGGGTCGAGTCCGTAGACCTGTCCTCCGCCGTAGGTGACGGCGACGACCAGATCCGGGTCGCCGCGGAGCAGCGCGTCGGCGTCGAGCGCGGCGCCGGAGCCGAGATAGCCGATGCCGTCGAGCGGCAGGGACCCGGCCTTGACCGGGTCGGGCCCGTCGCCGTCGTGGTTCGAGCCGAACAGCCCGGCCGGGCGTATGCCGTGCTCCCAGAGGGTCGCTCCGGCCTGAATGTAGGTGACGACCCGTTCGGGCCGCCCGTCGGACGTGGCCAGACGGCCCCGGTCGTCGAGGAACTGCCAGTCGGTCTGCCGGTCCATGATCGAGTGCTCCTTGCCCTCGCCTGCGACTCGCTGCCCCTCTTCCTGCCCACGGATCGCGCGCGACGAACGGCCGTTCCGGGACTCCTGGTGCGGCGCCCTCCGGGGCCGGCGGCCGGACGGTCCGGGGGACTGCGGGAGTCACGTCGGGGCCGGCGTCGCGCATCGGCTGGTATCGCGGATGGGCGGGGCCCTCGGCGGCGGTGCGGTGACGTCAGCTGCCGGTCCGCCGGGCGCGGATGAGCAGGAGGGCGATGTCGTCGTGGCGCGGGGCGGCTCGCTCCGCGTGGCGGATGAGGTCGTCGGCGAGGTCGTCCAGGTCCTGGATGCGGGTCTGTGCGAGGTGCTGGGCGAGGTCGTCGGTGGTGTCGTCGATGTCGGTACCGGGTACTTCCACGAGTCCGTCCGTGTAGAGGACGAGTACCGCGCCCGGCGGGAGGGGGATCTCGGTGGTGGGGTAGTCGGCGTCGGGGTCGATGCCCATCAGGAGACCGGGGGGCAGGGGCAGGACTTCGGTGCGTCCGCCGAGGTGTCGGAGCATGGGTGGGGGGTGCCCCGCGGTGGCGAGACGGGCGCGGTGGCGGGCCGGGTCGAGCTGGGCGATCAGGCAGCTGGTGAACCGCCCGGCGTCGAGGTCGGTGAGGAGTCGGTTGGTGCGCGCGAGGAGTTCGCCGGGGGACGTGCCGGCGGTGGCATGGGCGTGGACGGCGGCGCGGACCTGTCCCATCAGGGCGGCGGCGTCGGGGTTGTGGCCCTGGACGTCACCGATCGCCGCCGTCGTGGCGGTCGGCGCGTGGATGAGGTCGTAGAAGTCGCCACCGATGTCCATGCCGCGACCGGCGGGCCGGTAGCGGGCTGCGATCTCGAGTCCGGGGACACAGGGCAGTGAACGGGGCAGCAGGCCGGTCTGGAGGGCGTGCGCGAGGGTGTGTTTGGTGTCGTAGAGGCGGGCTCGGTCCAAGGCCTGGCCGATGAGTCCGGCGAGGGAGGTGAGGAGGGCGCGTTCGGCGGGAGGGAAGGGGCGGGCCTGGTCGTAGGAGAGGGCGACGGATCCGATGCGGCGGCCGGAGGCGGTCAGCGGCAGGAAGGCCCAGGCGTTCCGGGCGTCATGGCGTGGTGCCTCGGGATAACGGCGCTGGAAGTCGGCGAAGGTGGGGAAGAAGACGGCGTCGCCGGTGGCCAGTGCGTGCGTGGTCGGGGTGTCGGAGGCCAGGGGCGTGCCGTCGAAGCGGCTGATGAACTCGGCGCTGTAGCCGCGGTGGCCGATGATGTGCAGCCGGCCCTCGTCAGCGATCATGAGGACCAGGCCCTGGGGCCCGAAGGCGGGCACGATCTGGTCGGCGACGACGTCGGTCACGTCATGGACGGTCGCGGCCTCGGCGAGCGCGGCCGCCAGGTAGGTGAGGTGGTAGAGCCCCAAGGCGCCGAGCCGTTCGTCGGACGGCGGGGACTGCGCGGTGTCCGTCTGCCCGGCGACGGATGAGATGTGCACGCTGATGCCGCTGTCGTCTGGGTAGAGCTCGAAGAGAAGTGCCGTGTGTGGAGGGCGCACCGCGGTGAAGGAGGTGGACCGGCGGGCGACCACCGCGGCCCGGTAGCTGTCCTCGCCGACCGGGGCGGGCAGCCAGGGCAGCGCTTCCCAGAGCCGACGGCCCGCGAGGGAGGCGGCGCCTGCGCCCACCAGGTCGGCACCCGTGGAGTTGATGAAGGTGAGCCGGCCCTCCAGATCCAGGGCGCAGCACCCCATGGGCAGGCGCTCGGTGAAGCCGAGCGCGGCCATCGCCCGTGCAGGGTCGGCCTCTTCGAGCGGTACGGGAAGGACCCGGGGTTCCTCGGGGGGCAGCAGCGGCCTGCCCTGGGCGGCGGCCTGCTCGAGAAGATCCGCCGCTCGCCGGCAGCACGCGGTGATCGCTTCACGCTGGTGCGGGCCGAGCCGCGGCGGGTGCCTGACGGTCCACAGCAGGGCGATGCCGCCCCACACGAGGTCTCCGCTGATGAAGGGAGCCGCGGCGAGCATGAAGTCGTACGGCAGCACGAGGCCCAGTTGCGGGTAGCGGCGGGCCACCTCTTCCCGGCTGTCGAGCCACACCAGCCGCCGCTCGCGCATGGCGTCCGCGACGGGCGTCGAAGTGTCCACCGGCGCTCGGGCCCAGGGCGCCGCGATCTGCCGTGACATGCCGGACATCACGGCGAGCCGCAGCAGCCGTTCCTCCGGCGGCAGCAGGTAGAGCAGGCCGGCCGACGCGCCGGTCTCGCGCATCACGTCGGCCATGAGGGCTTCCACGTGCTCCATACCGGGGCCCGGGCGGGAGGGGCGGAACCGCATGGCCCCTACCCGGCCCCGGTCGCTGCTGCGGTGGCCGTGCGAACGCGTCCGAAGCGACTGCGGGCCGACGCCCGGCGGCGGCTTGCGCGCCGTACCGTCCGTCGGTGAGCGGACCGGCGGACGCACACCGCCTGTCTCGGAGGAGGCGGGCCGAACCAGCCATTCCCAAAATCACCCACATACGGACGATACGCCCGCAGGACGGGGCAGCACCCTTCACACACCCGATGTCCACCCACCCGCGCCGGTGAGTCGTCCGCCCTCGACCGGCTGCCCTGCCCGTCCGGCTCACACGACGGGCGCAGGCTTCCTGCCCCCGCGGCGGGGCGGAGCGTTCGCCTCAGGCGGCGGTCCAGACGGTCGTGATGTTGCAGAACTCCCTGATCCCGTGGTCGGACAGCTCACGCCCGTAGCCGGAGCGCTTCGTGCCGCCGAAGGGCATCGCCGGATGCGAGGCGGTCATCCCGTTGAAGAAGATCCCACCCGCCTCCATGTCCTGGACGAACCGCTCCATGTCGCTCGCGTCCCGGGTCCAGACGTTCGAACTCAGGCCGAAGGGCGAGTCGTTGGCGACGCTCACGGCCTCGTCGAGACCGGACACGCGGTAGACGGTCGCGACCGGACCGAAGGCCTCCTCGCGGTGGATCCGCATCTCCGGGGTGATCCCCGTGAGGACCGTCGGCAGGTAGTACCAGCCGGCCGGGCGGTCCCCCGGGCGGCCCGCGCCGCACCGGACCTCCGCGCCGAGCCGTACCGCGTCGTCGACCAGTTCCTCGAGGTCGGCGCGGCCCTGCTCGGTGGCCAGGGGACCGACGTCGGTGGACTCGTCCATGGGATCGCCCACGGAGAGCGCCTCCATCCGGGCGGTGAAGCGCTCGGTGAAGGCGTCGTGGACGTCCTCGTGCACGATGAACCGCTTGGCCGCGATGCACGACTGCCCGTTGTTCTGGACCCGGGCGGTGACGGCGACCCGCGCGGCCCGGTCCACGTCGGCCGACGGCATGACCACGTACGGGTCGCTGCCGCCGAGCTCCAGGACGGTCTTCTTGACCTCGTCACCGGCGATCGCGGCGACGGACCGCCCGGCCGGCTCGCTGCCGGTGAGCGTCGCCGCGGCCACCCGCGGGTCGCGCAGCACGCCCTCGATCGCGCCCGCGCCGACCAGCAGGGTCTGGAAGCACCCGTCCGGGAATCCGGCCCGGTGGAAGAGATCGCCCAGGTAGAGGGCGGTCTGAGGGACGTTCGACGCGTGCTTGAGCAGTCCGGTGTTGCCGGCCATCAGTGCGGGCGCCGCGAACCGCACGACCTGCCAGAGCGGGAAGTTCCAGGGCATCACGGCGAGCACCACGCCCAGTGGGCGGTAGCGGACCGTGACGCCGGAGGCTCCCGAGTCCTTCACGTCGTCGTCGGACGGGTGCTCGTCGGCCAGCAGTTCCTCGGCGTGATCGGCGTACCAGCGCATCGCCTTCACGCACTTCGCCGCCTCGGCCCTGGCGGCCGTCAGGGGCTTGCCCATCTCGCTCGTCATGGTGCGGGCGATGTCCTCCTGGTCCTCCTCCAGCAGCGAGCCGGCCCGCCTCAGGAGCCGGGACCGCTCGGAGAACGAGGTCGTGCGGTACACACGGAAGGTCGCGTGGGCGGCGGCCAGGCGGTTCTCGATCTCCTCGGGGCCGATGGCTTCGAAGGTCTTGAGCGTCTCGCCGGTCGCGGGATTCACACTGGCGATGGCCATGGCTGTGTCCTCCTTCGGCCGCACCTACGACCCTGCCGCGCCAGCGGCGGCGGCGCAACGCGACGGCCGGTCGGGCCCGGCCCCCTCACGGCCGCCGGACCTCCGGCGGCCGGGCTCACCGGCGCCGCCCGTCCCCACCCTCGGCGGTTCACCCGAACGGGCAGCCGGTGCCCCCGCGGCGTAGGCTCGAGAACGGCGGATCAGCCCGGCCGGTCGCGTCACCGGGAGACGATCGTGAGCGCACTTCGCCGCAGGAGCGGGACCAGGAGCTGGACACGGGCGTCGTCCGCGGCGCTCCTCGCGGTCGCCCTGGCGGCCGGTGGAACGGCGTACGCGGGCGACGACATCGAGACGCTCACGGCCCGGCAGATCGCGGAGAAGGCCCGTGAGGCGCTGACCGGCGCCGAGTCGGTGCACATCACCAGCAAGGGCGACCTGCGCGAGCCCGGCTCGCCGAACGAACTGGATCTCGCCCTCGACCGCTCGGGCAACTGCGCCGGCACGGTCAGCATGGGCGACGAGGGCTCCGTGGAGATCATCAAGCGGGGCGAGACGGTGTGGATGAAGCCGGACGCGGCGTTCTGGAAGAACCAGGTGCCGGGCGGCGGCGACACGGTCAAGGAGATCGTCGGGGACCGCTACCTGCGCGGGACGACGGACAACGGACTGCTCAGGGGAATGACCGAGGTCTGCGACCTCGACACGTTCATCGACCGGCTCACCGGCGTCCCCACCAGCGACGTCGACCTCACCAAGGGCACGAAGACCGAGGTCGACGGCGTAGACGCCATCCCGCTGTCGGGCAATCTGGCGGGCCGGACGATCACGCTGTACGTCGCCACCGAGGGCGAGCCGTACCCGGTGCGCCTGGTGGTGACGAGCGCCGGTGCGGCGAAGGCGACCGTGGACTTCTCGGACTACGACAAGCCCGTCCCGACGGCGACGCCCCCGGCCGGTGAGAGCGTCGACCTGTCCACTCTCCTGGGCTAGACCCCCTTGCTCCGACCGGACCGGCCCACTCCCAGGGGTGAACCCGGCGGATGACGTTCACCCGGCGACCGCGGCCCCGAGGTCCGATGGCGGCGGCCGCCGGGCCCCCGCAGACTCGGCGGCATGTCGGGCAAGCGAAGCGCCGGCCTCCTGCTGTTCCGGGGCGCCGTGGCGGATCTCGAGGTGCTGATCGGGCACATGGGAGGCCCCTACTGGGCCGCCAGGGACGAGGGCGCGTGGTCGATCCCCAAGGGCGAGTACGGCCCGGAGGAGCGGCCCGAGGCTGCGGCGCGGCGGGAGTTCGAGGAGGAACTCGGACTGCCCGCCCCGGACGGCGAGCGCATCGCCCTCGGTGAGCGCCGCCAGTCGGGCGGCAAGACCGTCACGGTGTGGGCGGTCGAGGGCGACCTCGACCCCCGTTCCGTGAGGCCCGGCACTTTCACGATGGAGTGGCCGCCGCGGTCCGGTGTGCCGACGGAGTTCCCGGAGGTCGACCGGGTCGGCTGGTTCCCCCTGGAGCGCGCGGCGAAGCTGCTCGTCCCCGGCCAGCGGATCTTCCTGGACCGGCTTGCCCACCACATACGCGGCGGCCGCTGAACGCGGCCGCCGCCCCCGAACCGGAGGAAACACCCCGTGTCCCCTTGCTTCAAGGCCGTCGCCGCGTGCGGCGCGGCACTGCTCGTCGCGGCCGTCCTGCCCGCCACCGCCACCGCCCGTCACAGCTACGAGGGCTCCGTGACCGCCCGCGAACTCCTGGCCAAGGTCAGGAGTTGCACACGGATATCCGACGGACTGTTCCGGACCGACGCCGACCAGGAGGAGTCCATACCGGTGTGCGGCACCAGTTCGGTGGTCTTCTGGAAGGCGGACCTCGACATCGACTGCGACGGGCTGAGCAGCCCGGAGTGCAACCCCGACACCGACGAGTACTGGCAGCCCGAGACCGCGTACTGGGACTCGGAAGGGTACCCGCTGGACTCGGCCGACCTTCCGTTCATCGTCGTACCGGCGGCGAGTCCGCTGTGGGACTACAACTACTCGCGCATCCGCGGGGGTACCGTCGCCGCCGTCATCCACCGCAACCGGTTGGTGTACGCGGTCGTCGGCGACGCCGGACCCACCGACCTCATCGGCGAGGCGTCGCACGCCACCGCCCGGGCGCTGGGCATAGATCCCGATCCGGCCACCGGAGGCGTCAACTCCGGCGTGACGTACATCCTGTTCCGGGATTCCAGGGTCACCCCCATCGAGTCCCACCGGGCCGCGGTGACGCTGGGCGACAGACTCGCGCGGAAGTTCGTCGGTCGCTCGTGACGTGCCGCGGGAGGACGATGGGAGCGACGGACCGTCGAGGAAGGGCGGTGTGATGGCGGCGCACGACAGGGCGCCAGGCGGCCGCCCGGCGCAGGGCGCTGGCGCGGGCGGGGCGGCGGCCGCGGCCCGTTTCCGCGGCCCGTGCTGACGGCGCCCGGCCATGGACCCGGTGGAAGCACTGGACCGGATCGCTTTCCTGCTGGAGCGGTCCGGCGCCCCCACGTACCGGGTGCGTGCCTTCCGGACGGCGTCGGCGGCGGTCACGGCCCTGGGCGAGGACGAGGTCACCGGACGCGCCGCGGCCGGCTCGCTGGAGTCGGTACGGGGCCTGGGGCCCAAGACCGCCCAGGTCGTCCGGGAAGCCCTGGCCGGACAGGTGCCGACGTATCTGCGACGGCTGGAGGAGGATACGGGCGCGCAGCCCGACGAGAACGCCCCGGGAGCACGGCTGCGCGCGGCGCTCCGCGGCGACTGCCATCTCCACTCGGACTGGTCCGACGGGGGCAGCCCCATCGAGGCGATGGGGCGCGCGGCGGCCGCCCTCGGCCACGAATGGGCCGTGCTCACCGACCACTCCCCCAGGCTCACGGTGGCCCGCGGGCTCAGCCCGGAGCGGCTGCGCGAACAACTGGACGCGGTCGCCGAACTCAACGGCACCTGGCAGCCGTTCCGGCTGCTCACCGGCATCGAGTGCGACATCCTGCCGGACGGCTCGCTCGACCAGGAGCCGGAGCTGCTCGACCGGCTGGACGTGGTGGTCGCGTCCGTGCACTCCAAACTCCGCATGGAGGAACGGCCGATGACCCGGCGGATGGTCGCCGCGGTGACCAGCCCGCTCGTCGACGTCCTCGGGCACTGCACCGGACGACTGCTGACGGGGCGTGACGGAGGGCGCGGACGGCCCGAGTCGGAGTTCGACGCGGACGAGGTGTTCGCGGCGTGCGCCGAGTCCGGCACGGCGGTGGAGATCAACTGCCGCCCGGACCGGCTGGATCCGCCGCGCCGGCTGCTGCGGCGCGCCGCGGATGCGGGGGTGCTCTTCACGATCGACACCGACGCCCACGCCCCGGGCCAGCTCGACTGGCAGATCAACGGCTGTGCCCGGGCCGAGGAGTGCGGGGTGCCGGAGTCGCGCGTGGTCAACACCCGAGGCGCGGACGAGGTGCTGCGCTGGACGCGGACCGGGGAACTTCCGGGCGCGGACTGAGCGGCGCGGCGACGTCCGCGACGCCGGTCGGGGTCGGGTCCGGGCCAAGAGCGCGCCGCTCCGCGTGGCTCCGGACGGCCGGCGGCGCGGGGACGGGGGCGGGGCTCGCGCCGCGACGGGATCGACTCGGCCCGGCTGCACGACTCGACGATCCGGGTGGCCGGGTCACCTCGTGGCTCGGGCCGAAGGGGCCCCTGCGCCCCGGAGGGGGGTCGGTTCGCTCCACCACCGGACGGCACCCGTACGGACCGAGCCGCACCGCTCTCGTCGCGTTCCGCCCCGTCCGGCAGTGTGCCGTTCCGGCCCGGAAGTGCGACCTTGGAGTGGGACGTCCGAGTGTGAGAGAGGACGGGGATCACCATGGCCGTCATCGACAGGCACGAGGAAGTATCGGTTCAGCTCACCGGTGCGCCCGAGGACGCCGACGCCGTCTTCGCCGCGCTGCTCGCGGCCTACCCCTGCGACCGGGATGCCGAGGAGCACCCCCACCAGGAGGGCCGGGGCGGCCATCCGACGATCTGGTCGGCGACCTACGACGTGGCCCCCGCCGACGCCTCCGGCCCCGTGGCAGCCACGGCCCTGCATCGGCCGGTGGGAGCCGAGCTGTCGGGCTCGTACGCGGCGGTCGACCGGCTCGCACGGGCCATGACCACGGGTTTCTCGGTCGAGGTGGAGCACGCGGTCTCGGGGGACGGTGAGAAGCAACTGCGACTGCGGCTCGATTCGTCGCCCGCCGCCGGCGGCTGAGCCGAGCGCACGAGGCCGGACGGAAAGCCGGAAGCGGGGAGCCGTACCCGGCCGGAACGGCCAGGGGGCACCGGCCGGCATCCCCGTGTGCATCCGGACCCGCCCCGCCAGCGGTCCCGGCCCGGCCCTGGTGGGCGTCCGGGCGGTGGACCGCACGGCGAGTCGGCAGAGCCGTGGATGCGGCACTGCGACACGCGGAGATCTCCGGCACGTCGGGCAGGAGGGCCGGGCGGTGCCCGGACGAGCGCACCGCCCGGTCCTCGCGCCTCGGGCACGCGGCCACCGGCACGCCTCCCACGGCGGACCGCAGACGCGGTGGGCCGCCGACCACAGTAGGACCGTGCACAGCCGGCAGCCCGCCGCGCGACGGCCGAACGCCAGAGGCCGAGAACGCCGCACACGGCCATGAACCACCGCCCGCGGACACGCCGCACACGGCCGTGAACCACCGCGAGCGGGCGGCCGGCGCGCGCTCAGGACGCCTCGACCGCCGCCTTGATGCGCCGTGCGAAGTCGTCCGCGTCCTTGCGCGCCGCGCTCAGCGCGAGTCCGACGAGCAGTTTGCCGAGGCCGTGGCCCTCCAGGGTGTTGAACACCGTGAGCCTGGTCCGTCCGGTGTCGACGGCCTCCAGGTCGTAGCCGCCCTCGGGGGCCGTCACCAGGTTCTTCGAGACCTCCGTCCAGCGGATCCGGCGCGGCGGCTCGAACTCGCTGATCCGGAACTCGCGCGAGGTGGTCATCCCCGCGTCCTTCACCCTGCTGCGGTAGACCGTGCCCACGCCAGTCGGGCCGTCGGTCGCCCTGGTCATCTCCTGCACCCGTGGGCTGAACTTCCGGTCGTTCTCGCCGTCCGCGAGGAAGGCGAACACCTCGTCGACCGGGCGGTCGATCACGACCGTCCCCTCGAACCGTCCGGCCATGCTGACTCCCTGTCCTTCGGCGCCGAAGCTCTTCCGGTGCTCGATACCACTCCAGCCTGCGCCGGGCCTCGGTGACGGGGCCGGTCGGCCTGCTCCGAACGAGTGAAGCGCCACCCGGGTCCACGGAAGCGGTCCGCGCCCCTCAAGCCAGGGGCCGGACCGGAAGCTCCTGGACGCTGTTCCCCACGAAACTGGCGTGCCGTGCGAGTTCCGGCTCCGGTACGGCCAGGTCCAGCCCGGGGAACCGGGTGAACAGCCGCTCCAGGGCGATGGCGGCCTCCATACGGGCGAGCGGTGCCCCGAGGCAGTAGTGCGGTCCGTGCCCGAGGGAGAGGTGGCGTGACACGGACGCCCGGGTGACGTCGAAGCGGCCCGCGTCCGGCCCGTGCGCGGCCGGGTCCCGTCCGGCGGCGGAGTATCCGGCGAGGACCGGGGTGCCCTTCGGGATGACCGTGCCGTCCAGGGTGATGTCCCGTGTCGGGTAGCGGAACGGGAAGTAGCTCACGGGGCTGTCCCAGCGCAGGGTCTCCTCGACGACGTCCGCCCAGCCCGCGCCGCCCGAGCGGACCAGCTCCAGCTGGTCCCGGTGTGCGCACAGCGCACGGACCGCGTTGGTGATCAGGTTCAGTGTCGTCTCGTGGCCCGCGACGATCATCAGCAGCAGGGTGCCGATGAGTTCGTGTCCGCTGAGCCGGTCGCCGTCCTCCTCACGCGCGGCGATCAGCGCGCTGGTGAGATCGTCGCCCGGATCCTCCGCCCGCGCGGCGGCCACGGCGCCGAGCACGTCGACCAGCTCCCGGTTGGCGGCCATCGCCTCCTCGGGGCCGATGTCGGTGGCGACGACCTGGTTCGAGAGGTGGTGCAGCCGCTGCTGGTGCTCGGCGTTCACACCCAGGAGTCCGCAGATCACCCCCATGGGCAGCGGCATGGCGAAGTGCCGGCGCAGATCGGCGACGCCGCCGTGCTCCGCAGCGGCCCGGCCGAGGCCGTCCAGCAGCTCCGCCGTGACCGCCTCGACACGGGGTCGCAGCTCCGCGACCCGCCGTGCGGTGAACGCCTTGCTCACCAGCGACCTGAGCCTGCGGTGGTCGTCCCCGTCGGCCGTGGTCATCCCTCGTACCGTGGCGAAGGTCTTCAGCGGCCAGCCGTCGGCGATCCGGCCCTCCCGCAGCTCGGCGAAGTGCTCGGCGCCCTTGGCGACATCGGGGTGGGCCAGGAACTCCCTGAGCGCGTCGTGGCCCAGGACGGCCATGCCCGCCACGTCGCCGGGTAGGACGACGGGAGCCACCGCCCCCCGCGCCAGCAGCCGGGCGTTGTCCGCGTGCGGGCAGCCACCGGCCGGGTCCATCCGGTGCGGGGTGCTCGGTGAGGTGTTCAACGGGCCTCTCCTGTCTGTGGGGCGGCCGGATGGCCGGGACGGGCGGTGCGGGCCTGCTCGCCCGGTCGCGGGGTCCGGGGCGGCTGAGGATCGGTGAAGCGGACGGGGAGGGCGGCCAGCCCCTTGCTCCAGGGCGACGACACCCAGGCGAGCTCCGACTCGTCCACGGCCAGCTCCATGTCGGGCAGCCGGTGCCGGACGGTGTCCACGGCGGTTCGGGTGATCAGCCGGGCCGGGTCCTGAGCCGGGCACGTGTGCGGTCCCGCGCCGAATGCGAGATGGGAGCGGTTGCCGGTGACGGGGCCGCCGGGGGGCAGCACGGCCGGGTCGGCGTTGGCGGCGGCGAGCCCGAGGATCAGCATGTCGCCGGCCCGGATGGACTGGCCTCCGAAACGGAGATCGCGGGTGGCGTAGCGGGCCGGGAAGTTCTGCGTCGGCGGGAAGCGCCACAGCACGAGGTCGAGTGCGTCGTCGAGGCTGAGGTGTCCGCCCGTCAGCGAGGAGCGGAGCGCAGGGTCGCAGAGCAGGATGCGCAGGGTCGTGGCGATCCAGTTGACGGTGGTCTGATGGCCGGCGACGAACATGACCACGAGGTTGTGCAGCACCTCCTCGTCGGTGAGGCGCGCCGGGTGGTGCAGCAGGGACGAGGTGATGTCGTCACCGGGCCGGGTCCGCTTCCGGTCGATCAGGGCGAGGAGTATCGCGTTGATCCGCCTGCTCGCCCTGCCGGAGTCGGCCGTCGCGGCGGCCAGGCCGGAGATCGCGTGGACGAGCCGACTGCCGGTCCGCGTGTCCAGTCCGAGGAGTCCCGTGATGACCTGCAGCGGAAGCCGGTGCGCGTAGTGTAGTACGAGGTCGGCCTCGCGGCGCTCGGCGAACGACGCGATCAGTTCCTCGGCGGCGGACCGTACGCCTCGCCGCAGTTCGTGTCCGTCGATCCCGGCGAGGGCGTCGGAGACGGCGGCCCTCATCCGGCGGTGCTGCTGACCGTCGGCGAACAGCAGCGCGGGCCGCCATCCCACGAACGGCAGGATCGGAGAGTCGCGCGGCACCCGGCCCTCGCGCAGCAGGCTCCAGCGGCGCGGGTCGTGCGAGAAGTCCTGTTCGTCGCGGGTGAGCCGGAGCAGCTCGCGATGGCCGAGCACGAGCCAGGCCTCGATGCCCGGCGCGACGGTGACGGGGGCCACCGGGCCGTGGTTCCTGCGGAGTTCCTCGTACAGCGCGGGCATGGCGTCGCCGTCGAGGTGCGGCCCGTACAACGCGGTGGCGGTGGGGCGCCGTCCTCCGATGCCGGAGGGCGGCGGCGAGTAGCCGTGCGGGGTGGTCATCGAGGCCTCCCTGGTCACGAGGATTCCGTGGCGGCGTGGACGAGATGGCGTACGAGCGCGATCAGGGCCAGCACCGAGGAGCGCGCGTCGCGGGCGTCGCAGCCGACCAGCGGGGTGCTGGGCAGCAGGTCGAGCGCGACGCGCAGATCGTCCTCGGAGTGCTCCGGGCTGCCGGGGAAGGCGTTGACGGCCACGGCGAACGGAAGGTCGAGGTCCTCCAGATTGCCCAGGGCGTCGAAGGACGCCGCCGGATCGCGGGTGTCGACGAGGGCGAGGGCACCGAGCGCGCCTTTGGCCAGATCCCGCCAGGCCGGCAGGAACCGCTGCTGACCCGGGGTGCCGAAGAGGTAGAGCACGAGGTCGCCGTCGAGCGTGATCCGGCCGAAGTCGAGGGCGACGGTCGTGGTCGTCTTGGTACGCCCGCCCAGGGTGTCGACGCGGGCGCCGGCCCGGGTCATCAGCGCTTCCGTGGACAGCGGCCGGATCTCGGACACGGTTCCGATGAGCGTCGTCTTGCCCACTCCGAGCGGGCCGACGACGAGGATCTTGGCCGCGCCCGCGACGCCCGGTGCGAGGTACTTCCCACCCGGTTCCGTCCCCGGGGACGGCCCGGGGACGGCCGCCGCTCCCCCTGGCGGCCGCGTGGCCGGTGCCCCGGCGGCGCTGCCGGCCAAGGCGTCAGAGGCGGCTTTCGAGGCCATGGAGCACCTTTCTCAGCGTGGTCACGTCGGCGCGTTCGGCGCGGGGCACCGGCGGACGGGACAGGATGAGCCCCCAGTCGAGGAGGTCGGCGAGCAGCACCTGCACCACCGACGGCGGCTGGCCCAGGTGGGCCGCCACCTCGGCAACGGACAGCAGCCCCTGGCAGTGCGTCAGGATCATGCGGTACTCGGGCTGGAGGGTCTCCGGCGCGGCGGTGCCCGTGGCCGTCACCAGCGTCTCCCAGGACAGCGGCGCGCCGGCGGCGGCCACGCGACCGCCGGTGATCACGTAGGGGCGTACCGCACGGGTGGTGGTCCGCCCCTCCGGGTCGTCCGTCATGACGACGGGTCCGCCGGATCCCGGGGCCCGGTGCTCAGATGGGTGCCGATCCTCGCCACCAGCACCTGCATCTGCTGGGCCACCAGGCCGACATCGGCTTCGGTGCCGGTGGCGACGGCGAGGTGGGCGCCGGCCCCGGCGTGGGTGAACAGGACGAAGCCGTGCTCCGACTCCAGCATCAGCTGGCGCACCCCGGCACCGCCGCCGAACAGCAGTGCCGCCGTGGAGCGGCCGGTCATCGTCATCGCGGCGCACGCCGCGGCGAGCGACTCGGCCTCCGGGACGCCGAGCAGGGCGACCGGTCCGGTGAGGTCCTCGGCGGACGC
The DNA here is from genome assembly GCF_030056615.1 of Streptomyces sp. HNM0645. Taxonomy (NCBI): domain Bacteria; kingdom Bacillati; phylum Actinomycetota; class Actinomycetes; order Kitasatosporales; family Streptomycetaceae; genus Streptomyces; species Streptomyces sp. HNM0645. The sequence goes on from NZ_JASHLT010000014.1 coordinate 192,039, forward strand.
GTGGCCGAGACGCAGCCCGTCCTCGGACACCACCACGGCGTGTCGCACTCCGGGGACGTCGGTCAGCGGGCGCAGCATCCATCCGAGGTCGGGCAGCCTGGTCACGGCTCCGGTCACTGGCGGCCTCCCTCGTGGTCGGTTCGGTGGTCGGTTCCGCGATCGGCCGCGCGGGGTGTCGGCGTGCCGTTCTCCAGAGCGGCGCGGCCCCGGCGTGTCCCGGACACCACGCCCGAGATCGAGGCGCGGGCCGCCTCGGGGGTCCAAGGGGTGCCGGGGTCCGGAGGCGACGGCGCGCCGTGGCTCTGTCCGGTGCCCCGCTCGGGCCCCGGTTCGCGTCCGCGCCTGCTGCGGCGCCGCGGCAGTCCGCCGGGCGGGGGCGCCGGCCCGTCGGCGGGTGCCGGACCTACGTCGCGCGGCGTGGCGCCGGGCGCCGCTGACCCGGACCCCGGACCGCCGCCCGGGACCGGGTGGCCCGTCGCGGGAAGCCCCGTTGCCGAACCGCCGCCCGGCGGTACGGGACCGGTTGCCGGTCCGACGCCGGGCCCGACACCGGACGCCGGGCCGGACGTGCTCTGGACCGCCGGGTCCGGGCCGTCCGACCGGGGGTGCGGCTCCCCCTCTCCGGTCGCCGGGCGCGACGGCGCATGCCCGGGCGCCCGCGGTTCCACCGCCGGCTCGCGGCGGAGCGGAGCGGGGTTGGCCAGCGGCTCGGTCAGCAGCCGGTGGGGTACGAACGTGACGGCGCGGGTTCCGCCGTAGGCGGAGGCGGACGTCAGCTCCACGCTGAACCCGAGCTCGCGGCCCCAGCGGCCGGCGCAGGCGAGTCCGAGGCGCGGCACCGCGCCGAGCCGGGCCAGATCCGGGTCGTCGCGGAGGTGTGCCGTGGCCTGCGCCAGGACGTCCGGCGGCATACCGAGGCCCGCGTCGTCGATCTCGACGACCGCCCCCGCGGCCACCTCCCGGACGGTGACCACGACCTGGGTGCTGGACGGGGAGAACACCGTTGCGTTCTCCAGGAGTTCGGCGACGGCGTGCATCAGCCCCTCGACGGCGGGCGGCACGACGTGGAGGGTCTGGCCGCCGTGCACCTCGACCCGGCCGAACTCCACGATGCGCGACTGGGCACCGCGGACGCAGTCGTAGAGGGACACGGGCCGGCTCTCCCGCCTCGCGGGCCAGATGCCGCACATCACGAGCAGGGTCTGGGCCTTGCGGGTCATCTGGGCGGCCGCGTGGTCGGCCTTCATCACCTCGGCCATCAACCGGGGGTCGTCGATGGAGCGTTCGATGTGGTCCAGCACCTGCTGCTGCACGGTCGCCATGGCGTGCATGGTGCGGGCGACGGACTCGAATGCGGACTGCACCGAGTCCCGCAGGGCCCGCTCCCGGCGTACGGCCTCGTCGGAGCCGAGGGCCGTGACGACGGCGGCCAGGGCCCGGGCGAACGCGGCGCCCAGCTCGGCGTCCGAGCCGACGGGGCCGGGCACGCCGTCCAGGAGACGGCCGGTGCGCGTCCGTTCGGCGATGGCCGGCACCCGGACTGCGGCCAGATGGGCGATTTCGGCCTCGCGTGCGGCCGCGAGCCCCTCCGCCCGCGCCCGTACCCGCTGTTCGGCAAGCAGCCTTCGGCGCAGGGACAACGCCCACATCAGCAGCGCCAGGGCGGCGACCCCGCCACCCCCCGCGATCAGCAGCCCGACCATGACACGACGCTTCCGGATAACGCGACCACGCCAGAACGAGTCCCTTCCAGACCGCATACGGACTCCCCCGGCGATCGGGGGGCATCCAGATCCTACGGTCAACCAGCCAATCTTCGAACGCCAGTTGTGCAACTCCCGTCACTTTCCGCCAACACGAGTGCGGGGGTTCGATGGCTTTCAGTGGCGGTTTGTCGCATAGTGAGCCCGGTACCGCCTCGCCCGCCGCGAGTGCGGCAAGCGGGTCGGACAGGGGGCCGTTCATGCGTACGCGGCGTGTGCCGGCCGTTCTCCTCACCGCGTTCCTCAGCGTGCTCGGGCTCCTGGGCGCCCGAGGGGAGGAGATCCCGGGCTGCGGGTGCTGCCCGACGAGCAGGGCCGGCAGGTCGCGCTCGGTGCAGCAGCACTGTCCGGAGCGGGCGTCGAGGACGCGGTGGCCCGGTTCGACTCGCAGCAGGGCACGGGCTGGCACGTGGCCGTGGACTTCACGGGCGGGGCGGCACGCGACTGGGCCGGGCTGACCGGCCGTGCCGCCGGGCCGCCCGGCCGCGGTGTGCGGCACGGACCGGGTGACCGGAACGAGGCACTGGTGGCCGGAACGCGGACCGGCGATCCGGACACGCGGCCGGCCCGCCCGACGGTGTTCACCGTCCGGCGGGCCGGGTTCCCGTTTCCGGGGCCGGGTTCCCCAGGTCGGCCCCGGGCGAGGCCTGCCCGCGGGACGGGCCGGCCGCCGCGGGACCGCGGACCCGCCCAGGACGCGCCGAGCCCGGGACAGCGGCCGCGCGCCGGTCAGGACCTGCCGGCCGACTCGATCGCCTTCGCCAGCTTGGCGGTCTGACGGCCGTGCAGGTCCTCGGGAAGGTCGGCCTTCTTCGGGTCGAGGAGGTTGAGCGTGAAGTACACCGCCACGTTGCGCCCCTGCCGCACGGCGGTGATCTGCATGGGCATCGAGGAGCCCTGTGCGGTGCCGGTCATCCTCCAGGAGACGGCCTCGTCGCCGCCCTCGGGCGCCTCCTCCTCCTTCACGGCCACGTACTTCACCGACGTACCGCCGCTGTTCCCCGAGGTGGTGAAGCCGGCGCCGCAGGTGGCGAGCGCCTTGCGGACGTCCGAGAAGGTACGCCGCGCGTCGTCGCCCTCGTACGAGAAGAGGCTGACCGTCGTGGTGAGGCCGGGCGTCCCCGTGGAGACGTACGAGCGGCTGGCGAAGTCGACGGCCTCGGGCGTACGGGCCGTACCCGACGCGGTCATGTCCGCGAGGGGCCGGCACTCCTCCCGGTCGGACTTGGGCCGCACGTTCGGCGGGCTGATCTCCTGGGCCTGGTAGGAACGCAGCTCGGAATCGGTGACGAGCGCCTTCCTGATCGTGTCGCCGCGGAGCACGGCCATGCCGGCGCCGGCCTTCTCGGGCCCGGCGAGCGGTTTTCCGGTCGGGGAGGAGGAGCCCTCCTTGTCACCGGAGGAGGTGCAGCCGGTCAGCAGCGCGGCGGCCGCGACGCCGGCGAGCGCGAGCGCGCCGCCCCGCCGGAGGGCCGGAGGTGTGATGTGGGGCATGGGAATCCTGTCGGTTCGGTTCGGCGGCGGGCGGCTCGCTGTTCCCGTGGCGCCGGGCGTCCGTTCCATCGAGCCCACTCCGCCGCCCGCGGGAAACGGGTGGCGAGGAGAGTGTGTCCCGGATCACGCGGCGAAACCGGGAGGGGCCGGGCTCGGTTGGTCCGTTCCGGTGGCCGTGCACCCCGGATTTCACTGGACCCGCCGTACGACGCGCAGCGGGTGTTCCTTGCGGTCGAGCGGATCGTGGCCGGTGCGCGGCCGGACCGGGGCGGCTCCGGCGACCGGGGCGTACCGTTCGAACGCGCTCCCGGCACACGAACGCGCTCTCCGGCACGGCGTCTCCGCGGATCGGTCCGGGAAGCCGCTGCTCCAGGCGGTGCACCCGGCCCGCGGGGATCCCGCCGTCGAGCGTGTACGACGTGCCGTGCGGTGCGGTCGTCCGCGGCACCACGTGCTGCCTGCCGAGCAGGGCGAGCACCGGGCCGAGGGGGTCGGCGGGCATGTCGGGCCGGAAGCGGCGCGCCTGTTCGTGGACCCGGGTGCCGGCCCGGCGCAGGGCGCCCCCGAGACGAGGCGCGACCGGCTTTCGGGCCGGGCACCGAGCGCGGGGCGGGTACGGGCGCCCCTCAGACGACGGGGACGGGCTCTCCCGCGCCGCGCAGGACACCGATCAGCGCGGTGACCGTCTCGGCCATCGCCCGGCGGCCGACCGACAGGTACTTCCGCGAGTCCACGGCGTCGGCGTTCGCGGCCAGGTAGTCACGGATGGCGGAGGTCATGGCGAGGTTCAGGGCGGTGCCGATGTTGACCTTGGCGATGCCTCCGGACACGGCGGCCGTCAGTTCCCCGTCCGGAACGCCGGACGAGCCGTGCAGCACGAGCGGTACGTCCAGGGTCCCGGCGAGCCGGGCCAGGAGCCCGTGGTCCAGCGAGGCGGTGCGGGCGGTCATCGCGTGCGAGCTGCCGATGGCGACCGCGAGTGCGTCCACCCCGGTCCCCTCGACGAACGCGCGTGCCTCTTCGGGATCGGTACGGGCCCCGGGAGCATGGGCGTCCAGCGGCGGGGCGCCCTCCTTGCCGCCCACCTCCCCCAGTTCGGCCTCGATCCAGAGGCCGCTGCCGTGTGCCCACTCGGCGGCGGACCGGGTTGCGGCGAGGTTCTCCGCGTACGGCAGGTGCGCGGCGTCGTACATCACGGAGCTGAACCCCGCGTCGACCGCCTGGCGGAGCAGTCGGTCGCTCGTGACGTGGTCGAGGTGCAGGGCGACGGGAACGCCGGCCTCGGCCGCCGCCTCGGCGGCGGCCCTGGCCAGCGGCCGGACCCTGCCGTAGCGGTACTTCACGGCGTTCTCGCTGATCTGGAGGACGACCGGGGAACCGGCGGCCTCCGCGCCGGTGATGACCGCTTCGGCGTGTTCCAGCGTGATGATGTTGAAGGCGGCGACGGCACGGCGCCCGACGGCGGCCGCGGCGACCAGCGTTCCGGTTTCGGCGAGCGGCACGGGTCACGCTCCGGAGAGGATGACGGAACGGGTCAGATGGCGGGGCCTGTCCGGGTCCAGGCCCCGTGACTCGGCGACGGCGACCGCGAGCCGCTGGGCGCGGACCAGTTCGGCGAGTGGATCCAGGCCGCCGGCGACCCACCTCCCTCCGGTGGCGTGCACCTCGTCGGCGAGCCCGGCGGGCGCGTCGCCGATCATCCAGGTGGCGGTGCCGCGGGTGGTGACGCTGATGGGGCCGTGCCGGTACTCCATGGCCGGATAGGCCTCGGCCCAGGACGCCGACGCCTCGCGCACCTTGAGCGCGGCCTCGTTGGCGAGGCCGACGGTCCAGCCGCGGCCGAGGAAGGTGAACTGCGTACAGGCCGTGAGCCGTTCGGGAAGCGGTTCGGCGAGGGCGACCCGGCAGTCGTCGACGACGGCGTCGGTGTGCAGGCCGGAACGGGCGCGCAGCAGGGTGAGCGCGGTGGTCGCGAAGCGCGTCTGGACCACGGACCGCTCGTCGGCGAAGTCGAGGACGACGGTCTCGTCGGCCGCGGTCATCACGGGCGTGGCCGGGTCGGCGGTGACCGCGGTGGTACGGGTGCGACCGCGCAGCCGGCCGAGGAGTTCGAGGACCTCGGTGGTGGTACCCGAACGGGTGAGGGCGACCACCCGGTCGTAGGAGCGGCCGGCGGGGAACTCGGAAGCGGCGAACGCGTCCGACTCTCCTTGTCCCGCGCTCTCGCGCAAGGCCGCGGCCGCCTGGCTCATGAACAGGGAGGTGCCGCAGCCGACGTACGCGACCCGCTCGCCGGCGGCCGGGAGCGGCCCGCCCTGGGTCGCGGCGAGCTCCGCCGCCCGGGTCCAGCACTCCGGCTGGCTCGCCAACTCCTGCGCGACATGGCTCATATGCGTACTCCACTCTTCGAGTGTGTGCGTGTTTTTGCAAGATAGCGCGAGATTTCAAGCATCTTCAAGCATCACGGCGGGTCCTGTGTGCGCTAGGGTCACCACGGACGTTCGAGGAAGGGAGCGGTGGATGTCGCGCGACGCCCGCTGGACGGCGCTGCTGGAACTCCTGGTGGAGCGGGGCCGGCTGGACGTCGAGGAGGCCGCGGGGGCCCTGGACGTCTCGGCCGCGACGATCCGGCGCGATTTCGACCGGCTGGCCGAGCAGCAGATGCTCGTCCGTACCCGGGGCGGCGCGGTGGTGCACGGCGTGTCGTACGAACTCCCGCTGCGCTACAAGGCGTCGCGGCACGCGGCGGAGAAGCAACGCATCAGCGCTGCCGTCGCCGAGCTGATCGCGCCCGGCGAGGCGGTCGGGTTCACCGGCGGCACGACGACCACCGAGGTCGCCCGGGCACTGGCCGCCCGGCCCGATCTGGCCTCGGGCACCCCCGCGCTCACGATCGTCACCAACGCCCTCAACATCGCCAACGAACTGGCGATCAGACCCCAGTTCAAGATCGTCGTCACGGGCGGTGTGGCCCGTCCGCAGTCGTTCGAGCTGATCGGCCCGCTCGCCGACGGGGTCCTGGGCCAGATCACCCTGGACGTGGCGGTCCTCGGTGTGAACGCCTTCGACGTGGTGCACGGCGCGGCGGCACACGACGAGGACGAGGCGGCGATCAACCGGCTGCTGTGCGAGCGCGCCCGGCGGGTGATCGTCGCGGCCGACTCGACCAAGCTGGGCACCCGGGCCTTCGCCCGCATCTGTGCGACGGAGCAGGTGAACACGCTGGTCACCGACTCCGCCGTGCCCGAGGGGACGGCGGACGGGTTCGCGGAGGCCGGGGTGACGGTCGTCCGCGCCTGAACCCGTTGCCCCGGCGTACCGGCCGGGTCCGGGTCCGTAGCGCCGTCCGGCGCCGGCCTGGCCCGGCGCGCGCCCTCCGCGGCGCTATAACTGACGCATGATCATGCATGTGGTTCCGCTCGACGACTGGCTCGCCGTCCCGGAACGGCCGTACGCGCCCGCGTCCCTTCCCGCGGAGGGCTTCGTCCACTGCTCGCCCGACGAGGCCACCACACTCGCGGTCGTCAACGCCTTCTACCGCGATGCGCCCGGACCGCTGATGGCCTTGCTCATCGACGAGACCAGGCTGCTCGCACCGGTCCGTCTCGAGCCGGCGGACCCGGCACCACCGCCCGGGGTCGCCTCCGGCACTCTCTTCCCACACGTCTACGGACCGATCGACCGCTCGGCGGTCGAGGGCATGCTGGAGATCCAGCGCGACGGAACGGGCCGGGCGGTGGGTTTCGCCCCCTGGGCCTGAGGCGCCGGGCAGGGCCGTCCCGTGGCGCGCGGGGAACCGCCCCGCTCCAGCACGAGGCCGTCCGCACGCCGTGGTCCGGCCGGACCCCGGCGGCAGCGGCCCCGGCGACCGGCGCCGCCGCCGGGGCCGCCGCTTCGGGTCCGGCAGCCGTCCGGACTCCACCGCTTCGTCAGAGGTCCTTGTCCTGTGGTGGCGGCCAGCGGCGGGCAACGCCGCTGCCCGGGACCAGCCGGTCCACCACCTCCGCGAGTTCGCTGCAGGCCAGCTCGATCTTGCGGCGGACGGAGATCTGCTCGCTGACCACCGCGGAGAGCAGCAGACCGGTCAGCGCCGCCGAACCGTTGAGGGCCTGGAGAACGCTCATCACGGCGAGCATCCCGTGTCCGTCGAAGGGCCCCTGCCCCTCGGTCGCCGCCGAGATCGCCAGGACCGACACGATCAGCACGCACGGTGCGGCCCCGAGGAGCTGGAACCGCAGCGCGGCCCACATCAGCAGGGGGAAGACGAGGAACAGCAGCGCGACGGGCGTACGGGTGACGGCGTACGCGACGACGGTCACGCTGACCACCAGGCACACCGCCTCGGCCCAGCGCCCGGGAGACAGGCCAACGGGCCGGCCGACGGTCCGGCATACGAGCAGCAGCGGGGTCACCACCAGCACGCCCATGGCGTCTCCGACCCACCACGCCGACCAGATCGGCCAGAACCCCTCGGCCGGGATCTGGCCGGAGAGCAGCAGCACTCCCGCTCCCACCGTCGCGCTGATCAGCATGCCGGCCAGCGCCCCCAGGAACACCAGCGCCAGCCCGTCGCGCAGCCGGTCGAGCTCGGTCCGGAACCCCACCCGGCGCAGCATCAGGTAGGCGCAGACCGGGGCGAGGCTGTTGCCCGCGAGGATGCCCAGGGAGTGGGCGCGGAACGGGCTGATCGCCAGGATGACGAAGAGGGTTCCGAGGGCGATGCCCGGCCAGATCCGCAGACCGAACCAGAGCAGGCAGGTCAGGGCGATACCCGTGGGCGGCCAGAGCGGGGTGACGACCGCCCCTTCCACGACCAGCTGCAGCGTGAGTCCGACGCGCCCGGCCGCGTAGTAGGCGACGGCGACGCCGAGCATCAGGATGACTACCGCGCCGGAGCGGTGGAGGAGCTGGTTACGGGCCACAGCAGCCATCACACAACGCCGCCGTGCACGGGCGTGCCGTGACACGCGCCGACGGACCGGAAGGATCGGACGGACGAAAGCCGGCCGGATCCTGCGTAGGGTGCGGGGTCGGACCGGATCAGGCGGTTGACCGGCCCGTGGCGCCGCACCGGCGGGAGGACGGACCGTCGCGTCAGACGGACGGCGAGGGCCGCCGCAGCCGGCCCGCCGCCGCGTCATGGCGCAGGACGAGCACCGCCGCGTCGTCGGTGTGCCCGGTGAACTCGGCCGCCTTCATCACCTCGGCGGCCAGGTGGTCGGCGGTCAGCGCCACGGCCGCGCCGGCCCCGACGACCCGGGTGACCCTCGCCAGCCCCGCCTCGACGGGTACGGCCGGCCCCTCTATCACCCCGTCCGTCAGCAACACGAACGCCCCGCTCTCGGTGAGCCTGCGTCTGGTCACCGGATACACCTCTCCCGGTTCGATGCCGAGCGGAAGGCCGCCGATGTCCTGCATCGGCTCACAGCGGCCGTCGGCGAAGACCCGCACCCCGGGGACATGGCCGGCGCGGGCGCTCTCCAGCACCCACTCCGAGGGATCGAAGCGGAGGAAAGTGCACGTGGCGAACAGTTCGCGGGCCACGGACACCAGCAGGTCGTTCGCCCGCGCCAGGATCTCGCCCGGATCGGTGGCCGCCAGCGCGACGGCCCGCAGGCCTATCCGGATCTGCCCCATGAAGGCCGCGGCCTCGACGTCGTGCCCCTGGACGTCCCCTATCGAGAACGCGAGCGACCCGTCGGCCATGACGAAGCCGTCGTACCAGTCGCCGCCGACGTCGAGCCCGTCCCGGGCCGGTGTGTAGCACGCGGCGGTCTGCAGCCCGGGGACGGACGGCAGCGTTTCGGGCAGCATCTCGCGCTGGAGGGCTTCCGCCAGGTCCACCCTGGCGCGCTGGCGCTCAGCGCCCTGCCGTGCTTTCGCGGTGAGCAGTCCGAGCGTCGTCAGGAGGTCGTCGGCGCTCGCCGATCGCGGAGGACGACGCCGCGTCATGGACCTCTCCGGAGCATCGGTTCCTACGGAATCCGTCGTTCATCTTACGTGCGGCTCCGCCGGACCGCTTGATGAAGTGCCTCTCAGTCAAGAAGATGATTACTCACATTATTGAGTAGCACGACAGAGGGAGCACACCGATGGAGACCGCCGACCGTTTCCGCACCGCCGTGGAGAAGCGCGACCTGGCCGCGCTCGACGACCTGTTCACCTCCGACGTCCGCTTCTACAGCCCGGTGAAGTTCACGCCCTTCGAGGGCAGGACCATGGTTCTGGGGCTGTTCGGCGTACTGCTGCGCACCTTCGAGGACTTCCGCTACATCGGGAGGTTCGACGGCACCGCCGAGACCAGCGCGGACGGCAGCGAGGCGCCCTCGGAGATCCTGCTCTTCCGGGCGACGGTGGGCGGGAGGGAGATCCACGGCATCGATCTGCTGCAGTACGACGAGTCCGGCCGCATCAAGGAGTTCACGGTGATGGTCCGGCCGCTGTCGGCCCTGCGGACCCTGAGCGAGGCCGTGCTCGCGGGCCTCGTCGCCGACGGCCTCGTCCCCGGCCCGGCCTAGGATCCTCAGGTGGCCGGGGCCGGGGCCGGGGCCGGGGACGGAGCCGGGTCAGGGCCGCCGGGGCCGGGTCAGGGCCGTGGCGGTGCCTGCTGCTCGGCCGCCAGCCTGCGCCGTACCAGGCGCTCGTGGTGCAGCCGCCCCACGAGCGCCCCTCCGTACACCACGAACCCGACCCCGACCAGCCAGGACTGCACCACCAGCACCGTCCCGATCGGCCCGTAGGTCACCGCGTTGGACGCGATCAGCGGCGAGAACACGAACTGCGAGAACACCCGCAGCCCGAGCAGCCCGAACGCCGTCGCGGCGGCCCCCGGGGCCAGGGCCCGCCAGCGCAGCCGGCCGCAGAGCAGCAGCCGCTGCGACCACCAGAAGAACAGGAAGGTGCCGATCAGATCGGCGGCCGGGATCAGCGCCTGCACCACGACGGGGGCCCGGGGCGGCGTGGGCGTGTTGACGAACATCAGCAGCGCCGCGACCAGCACCGCCAGCCAGACGACGTGCCGCCACATCGTGTGCCACCGCGCGGTCGGCAGGTCCCACACCCGTTCGTAGCCGGTCTGCACCGCCGAGCCGAACGTCACCCCGAACGCCGCCAGCGCGGCCAGACCGAGCGCCGTGGTCCGCTGCAGGGCCTCCCCCGGCAGGCCGAAGAGCTCCTCGACCTCCTCCTGCGACACCTCCGAGACCCCGAGGCCCTGGACCAGCCACCTGGCGAAGCCCTGCCCGCTCGCCGGGTCGGCCGCGGCGACGACCACCAGCAGCGGCACGATGGTCAGGAAGCAGAGCGCCGCGAAGCCCATGGCACGGTGCAGCAGCTCCATCTCGCGTCCGCGGTTCCAGGCGAGGCCGACCACGGAGGTCCGCACTCGCCGGTGGAGCCGCGCGAACCAGTGGCCGGTCCGGCCGTCGTCCGGCTCGCCGAATCTGAAGGGCATGTGCCGTCGCTACCCTCAAGCGCACCATGAGCAGACTGGCGTGCCGCCGAACGGGTGTCCCCGGGACGCGGGCCGGATCGCCTTCCGCACCGGGCCGGCGTTCCCGTGCTGCCCGATCCGGGCGAACGGTCGCCCGGGACGGCGGCCCAGTGCTAGAACTGGGGACATGATCGGACGTCCCCGCCGGTCCTGGTGGACGGCGGTCATGCCGTCCAGCCGCCCGCGACCGCCCGGCCGCCGTGAACGCCCGGGGTGGCGCCGACGTCTGCAGACCCTGCTCAGCATGCACAGTCTGGCCACCCAGGTGTTCCTGCTGCAGGCCGTCGTGATCATTCTGCTGGTCGTCGCCGCGGCGGTCGCCCTGGTCCTGCAGGCGCGCTACGACAGCTACGAGGACGCCCGCAACCGCTCCCTCGGCGCCGCCGAGGCGTTCGCGTACGGCCCCGGCACGGCCGCCGCGCTCATGTCCCCCGACCCGACGGCGGCACTGCAGCCCGCTGCCGAAGAGGCCGCGCGGGGCGCCGGCGTCGACTTCATCTCCGTCCTCGGCACGGACGGCGTCCGCTACACCGATCCCGAACCGCAGCTGATCGGGAAGCGGGTGGAGGGGGACATCTCGCGGGCGGGCGCCGGCGAGGCGTTCACCGAGACCTTCGAGGGTGAGCCGCGCGACGCCGTCCGGGCCGTCGTTCCCGTGCTGGACGGCGACCGCAGGGTCGTCGGCCTGGTCTCCGCGGGCATCCAGGTCGCGAACGTCGGGGAACTGCTCGACCTCCAGATGCCGATCCTGCTGGGTTCGGCCGCCGGCGCGCTCGTGCTCGCCACCGGCGGGGCGGCCCTGGTCAGCCGGCGGCTGCGGCGCCAGACCCATGGGCTCGGCCCCGCCGAGATGACCCGGATGTACGAACACCACGACGCCGTCCTCCACGCGGTGCGCGAGGGCGTGCTGATCGTCGGCGGGGACGGCCGGCTGCTGCTCGCCAACGACGAGGCCCGGCGCCTGCTCGGTCTGCCGCCCGACGCCGACCGACGCCGTGTCGGCGAGCTGGGCCTCGGCCCCGGCATCACCCGGCTCCTGGTGTCGGGCGGGGAGGTATCCGACGAGGTGTTCCTGTCCGGGGACCGGCTGCTGGCCCTCAGCACACGGCCCACGGCACCGTACGGGGGTGTGACGGGACTGGTCGCCAGCCTCCGGGACACGACCGAGCTGCGTGCCCTCTCGGGCCGGGCGGAGGCGGCCAGGGAACGGCTGACGCTGCTGTACGAGGCCGGGGTGCGGATCGGCACCACCCTGGACGTGCGCCGGACGGCGAGGGAGCTGGCGGAGGTGGCCGTACCCCGCTTCGCGGACTTCGTGTCGGTCGAGCTGCTCGATCCCGTACTGCGCGGCGACGAACCCGCCGGCCTCGGCGCGATGCGGCGCACGGCACTGAGCGGCATCCGCGACGACCATCCGCTCCAGCCCGTCGGCGACGCCATCCGGATCAACATCACGCCGATGAGCACGGCGCTGGCCAACGGCCAGGCGCTGCTGGAGCCCGATCTGGCCGCGTCGAAGACCTGGGGCAGCGAGGACCCGGAGGGGCGGCGGCAGGCACTGGAGTACGGCATCCGGTCGCTGGTCACGGTCCCGTTGCAGGCACGCGGCGTCGTCCTCGGCCTGGTCAACTACTGGCGGTCCGAGGACGCGCCGCGGTTCGACGAGGACGACATCTCGTTCGCCGAGGAGCTCGCGGCCCGCGCGGCCGTGGCCATCGACAACGCCCGGCGCTACACCCGAGAGCACGCGATGGCCGTCACACTGCAGCGGAGTCTGCTGCCGCGCGACCTTCCGGAGCAGGACGCGCTCGACGTCGCCTGGCGGTACCTGCCGGCGCAGGCGGGCGTCGGCGGCGACTGGTTCGACGTCATCCCACTGCCGGGGCTCCGGGTCGCCCTGGTCGTCGGCGACGTGGTCGGGCACGGGATGCACGCCGCGGCCACGATGGGGCGGCTGCGCACGGCCGTGCTGAACTTCTCGTCCCTGGACCTGCCGCCCTCCGATCTGCTGGCCCGCCTGGACGACCTGGTGCTGCGCATCGACGCGGACCAGCCCCCGGAGGCGGAGGGCGAACGCGTGCAGGTGACGGGTGCGACCTGTCTGTACGCGATCTACGACTCGGTGAGCGGGCGCTGCACCCTCGCGCACGCCGGCCATCTCGCACCGGCGGTCGTCGACCCCGAGGGCCGGGTGGTCTTCCCGGAACTGCCCGTGTCACCCCCGCTCGGCGTGGGGGGCCATCCGTTCGAGGAGACGGAGCTGGACCTGTCCGAGGGCAGCCGGCTCGTCCTCTTCACGGACGGTCTGGTCGAGGACCGGCAGCGCGACGTGGACGAAGGGCTGGCGCTGCTCCGTGACGCCCTCACGCGGCCCGGGCTGACGCCCGAGGAGACCTGCGTCGCCGTGATGAGCGCGCTTCTGCCCGACCAGCCGAGCGACGACATCGCGTTGCTCGTGGCGCGCACACGGCTGCTCGACCGGTCCCGGGCCGCGGAGTGGGACGTGCCGCTCGACGTCTCGGCGGTGTCCCGCGTACGGGCCGAGGCGGGCCGGAAACTCACCGAATGGGGCCTGGAGGGCTCGGTCTTCGTCGCCGGACTGGTGCTCAGCGAACTGCTCACCAACGCCATCCGCTACGGCACGGAGCCGGTACGGGTACGGCTGCTGCACGGGCGCACGCTGATCGTCGAGGTGTCCGACGGCAGCAGCACCTCTCCGCACCTGCGGCGCGCTGCCGCGACCGACGAGGGCGGCCGGGGGCTCTTCCTGGTGGCCCAGTTCTCCCAGCGCTGGGGAACGCGCTATGTCAGCCCCGGCAAGATCATCTGGGCGGAGTTGTCGCTGGGCGGGGAGCTGCCGGAGCCGGTGATGGTCTTCGACGAAGAACTGGCCTGGTGAGGGCGTCGCCCGGCCTTCCGGGGGCCGGACCCCGCACGGACCGCCGATCCTTCCCGACTGCCCGGCCCGGGGGTCGCCGGGACTTCGGGCACGGGCCCTGAGGGCGCCCGGACGGCCGGGAAGGCGGCGTCCGCTCTGCCCGGCGTGCCCACCGGGAGCGCCGGGAGCGCCGGGCCGTACGGGGCCGGCGTCAGGGCTGGACCACGGGCCTTGCCTCGACGCCGGACGCGGGCTGCTGGTGCCCGCCGCTGGCGATCATCCGCACCTCGCCGCGGTCGCTGATCTCCGCCTGCACGATGCCGGTGTCGTCGGCGTAGATCGGGTGCCCGCCCGGACCCTTGCGGTCGGTGCGGTGCACCACCACGGCGTCTTCGCCGTCGCTCACCGAAGCAACCTCTCCCGCGAATACCAGTTCGAAATCCTCGTCGCGACCCATGAGGCCTCCTCTGCGGTACGCCGCACATCACGTCCGGCTGCAGCACTGAATGGCCATTATGCGACTTCTATCCTATTCGCTCACCACGGAAGGTGATCGCCCCACGAGAGGCGGTCAGCCCCTCCCGGAGCCCGGGACGGTCCGCCGCGTGCGACGGCGCACGGCCCACCGCCGCAGTTCGTCGGTACCCCAGACGACGACGGGAAACGTGGCGATGAGTGCGACCACGTCGGCCGGCAGGGCGGCGGTGCCGAACATCCGCTGGAACACGGGCACATACACGAGCACGGCGGTGAACGCCAGCTCGAAAGCGATCCCGTACAGCAGCAAGGTGTTGCTGAAGACCCCGATCTGCCTCAGTGACGCATGCTCCGTCCTGGCCGCCATCGCGGTGCCGACCTGGCAGGTGACGATCCCGGCGAAGGTCGCCGTCGTCGCCGTGAGATAGGCGTGGTGCAGCTCGCTCCCGGGACCCGTCGGGACGCCGGGCTGCCAGCCCGCCCGCCACAGCACGTAGAAGTACCCCGACATGACGAGTACCGCCGAGACCGCACCGAGGTAGCCCCAGCCGCGGACCAGCATGGCGGGCGAGATGATGCTCTGCCGGCCGGAGCGCGGCGGGCGCTTCATCACTCCCGGTTCCGCGCGCTCGCGACCCAGAGCGAGGGCCGGCAGCGTCTCGGTTCCGAGATCGATCGCCAGGATCTGCAGCACGGTCAGCGGTAGTGGGACGGCGCCGGCGGACAGCGCGAAGACGAGGAACGGGACGGCCTCCGGTGTGAGGTGGGCGAAGATGTAGACGATGAACTTGCGGACGTTGTCGTAGACGCGGCGTCCGGACTCGACCGCGGTGACGATGGTGGCGAAGTTGTCGTCGGTCAGCACCATCGTGGCCGCCTCGCGGGCGACATCGGTGCCCGAACGCCCCATGGCCACGCCGATGTGCGCCCGGTGCAGCGCCGGGGCGTCGTTCACGCCGTCGCCCGTCATCGCCACGATGCGCCCGTGCGCGCGAAGGGTGTCGGCGACCTTCAGCTTCGTCTCGGGTGAGGACCGGGCGAAGACGATCTCCGCCCCGGGCCCCTTGATGAGCAGATCGTCCAGCTCGCGATCGGTGACCCCCTCGGACTCGGCTATGACGACCAGTTCGGGATGACCGATGCCGACTTCCTCGGCCACGGCAGCCGCGGTGGCCCCGTTGTCACCGGTCACGATGTGCACCCGCAGCCCCGCTTCGTGACAACGGCGCACGGCGGCGGCCACTTCCGGCCGCGGGGGGTCGTACAGTCCGACCAGTCCCAGCAGCCGGAGCTCTCGTTCCGCCTGCTCACGGTGTTCGGGCAGTGCAGCGAGTTCCCGGTCCGCGACGGCGAGAACGCGCATGCCCTGACGGGCGAGATCGTCCGCAGCTTCCCGCGCCCGACTCACATCGCGCCCCTCCCCGGCACCGGCGTCCGACGTACGTGCCAGCACGCTCTCCGGCGCTCCCTTCACTATGAGCCGGAGTTGATCGCCGCCCCGCCCGGGCAGTGCCACCGTGGACATCAGGCGCAGTCGCGGGTCGAACCGGAAGAGCGCCCTGCGGCGCTCGTCCCGCTGTTCGAGGTCGGGATCCGCACCCAGGGCCGCGGCCCCCTCGACCAGCGCCACCTCCGTCGGGTCGCCGTGCAGCCCTCCTCCCTCGTCCCGTGTGACGGTCGTGCACTCCGCCATGGCCGCGGCCAACCCGGCGGTCCACGGCCCGGCCCCGGCCCCGTGCTCCGGTGTCCATGTCGCTTGCAGGCGCATGCGGTTCTGTGTGAGCGTCCCCGTCTTGTCCGTGCAGATCACACTGGTGGAGCCGAGCGTCTCCACGGCACTGAGCCGCTTCACGACCGCGCCCTGCCGAGCGAGCAGCCGCACTCCCACGGCGAGCGCCAGAGTGATCGTCGGAAGCAGGCCCTCCGGCACGTTGGCGACGAGGAGTCCGATGGCGAACATCAGGGCGTCGGTCAGCGGGAGGCCGATCGCCCAGCCGATCAGGAGGAAGGCCACCCCGATCGCGACCGCGGCCGCCGCGATCAGCCAGGCGACCTCCTTGACCTGCTGCTCCAACGGGGAGGGCTCGCGCCGCGTGCGTTGACTGAGAGCCGCGATGCGGCCCAGTTCGGTATGGCCTCCCGTGGCGAAGACGATCGCCTGCGCCTGCCCGCCCGTGCAGGTGGTGCCGCTGAAGACGAGGTTGGGTTCCGCGAGCAGCGGCTTCCCCTGCAGCGCCGGGCCGGCGAACCGGTCGACCGGTGCGGACTCGCCGGTGAGCATCGACAGATCGGCTTCTATGCCGCCTTCGGTCAGCCGAGCGTCTGCGGGGATCTTGTCGCCTTCCTCGACGAGAACGATGTCACCCGGCACCAGTTCCTTTGCGAGGACGTCGACGATGTCGCCGTCCCGCACCACCCGGGCGTGCTCCGGAAGGTAGCGGGCGAGGGTCTCCACCGCATGTTCCGCCTGGCGCTCCTGGAGGAGCGCGAAAGCCGCGTTGAGGAGGATCACGGCGACGATCGCCCATCCCAGCACCGCGATGTCGGCGATGAAGGCCAGGGCGCCGGCGGCCCACAGGAGCAGGGCGAGCGGATGGGCGAGCTGCCGCGTCAGCTCCTGCCACGCCGACTCCCCGGCGGTGGAGCGCACCTCGTTGGGCCCGTACACGGCGAGACGCCGCTCCGCCTCACGGCCGGACAGTCCATGAGCGCCGGTGCCGAGCTCGCGCCGCAGCAGTGCCAGCGGCTCGCAGGGGTCCGGTTCCGGAGCAACCGCCGACGGAGGACGGGGGGCGGGGTGCCTCACGTCACCCACACTGCGCGCTCGGGCACCGCTTCCACAGGGCCGACGAGGGACCGGTCCGGCCCGAAGGTCCCTTGCCGAGGCCGGGGCTCACTGCTCAGAGGGGAGCGGGCGGCGCCGAGGAAACGGGACGACGGGGGCGGAGAACGGTCCGGGCACGACGAAGGGACGGAGACACGTCGCACGGCGAGGCCACATGGGGCACAGAGTTGGGCCTCTCGGCCCAGGTGCGCGGCCTGCCGCTGACGGAGTCTGGGGTGTGGACGCAGCCGGCGCCCGCACGAAGCGACCCGTCGGAACCGGGACTCGGGAGGACACCGATGAACAACGCCTTTCTGCGCGGACTGCCGTCGGAGGGCCATGACCGCCTGATGGCGTGCTCGCACGAGGTCTCGTTCCCGGCCGGAACGCGGATCTTCGACGAGGGTGACCCGGCCGACCGGTTCTGGATCATCCGCACCGGTGCGGTCACCCTCGACCTGCAGGTACACGGCCGGCGCGCGGCCACGGTCGAGACACTGGGCCACGGCGACCTGCTCGGCTGGTCCTGGCTGGTGCGCCCGTACGAGTGGCGGCTGGGGGCAGAGGCCTTCAGCCTCGTACGGGCCTACGAGTTCGACGCCAGGGCCGTACGCGGCCTGTGCGACGTGGATCCCGCGTTCGGCTTCGCCGTGACCCGCCACGTCCTGGAAGTGGTCGCCCGCCGGCTGCAGGCCACGCGGGTCCGCCTCCTCGACACCTACGCGCCCCACGGGAGCGGAGTGGCGCAGTTCCCGCGGTGAGTCCCCGGAGCGCATCGGGCCGGAGCCCTTCCGGGCGATCGGCGCCATGAGGTCGGCATCGATCGAGCAGGTCAGGCCAGGGACAGGAAGAGCTTCTCCAGCCGGCCGCGCATCTCGTCGCGGTCCTCACCGGAGCGGCTGCCGTCCTCCGTCTCGGTCAGGCACTGCTGCAGCCCCGTGGCGATGATCGCGAACCCGGCCCGGTCCAGCGCGCGGGACGCGGCAGCCAGCTGGGTGACGACCTCCTCGCAGTCCCTGCCCTCCTCAATCATCCGGATCACTCCGGAGATCTGGCCCTGCGCCCGGCGCAACCGGTCCAGGACCGCCTTCAGCTCCGCTCCCGCCAGATCAAGGTCCATCACAACTCCTCACAAAATACCCCCAGGGGTAATATAGACCTGTGGGGGGACCTGTCGACACCCAAGGACGCACCCGCAATGAGCACACCCACGGCCCTCGGCATCGACGAGGCCCGCACCCGACTGCACGAACTGACCGTCATCGACGTACGCACCCCGGGTGAGTACGCCGGCGGCCACCTGCCCGGCGCCCTCAACATCCCCCTCGACCAGATCCAGCGTGCGCTCCCCGACATCCGGCAGGCCGCCGCACACGGCGACGTCCTCGTCGTCTGCGCTTCCGGCGCCCGCTCGGAGAACGCCTGCAGGACCCTCACCGAGAACGGCATCGCCACCGCCACGCTCTCCGGCGGGACCGCGGCCTGGGCGGCCGAAGGCAACGAACTGCAACGACCCGAGGGGGCCTCACGCGCCACGTGGAGCATGGAGCGGCAGGTCCGCTTCACCGCCGGGACCCTCGTCCTGGTCGGCCTCCTGCTCGGATTCCTCGTCCACCCGGCCTTCCTGCTGGTATCCGCCGCCGTCGCGGGCGGCCTGGTCTTCTCGGCCCTCACCAACACCTGCGGTATGGCGGCGATGCTCGCCAGGCTCCCCCACAACAGGCCCCGTTCCGCCGACCTCGGCGCGACACTGGCCGCACTGCGCGACCGCTGACGGGGCGACCCTGTTCCGGCAGGGGCGGGGACCGACGCCGAGGCCCCCGCACCTCCGCCGGGTTCCCGGGGCGGCAACCTCACCGGGCGACGTCGTCCGCCGACCGCACGAAGCGGCGCACCCGGCGAGAACACCCGCGCCGACACGACGGCCGGGCCCCGACCGGGCCGCCGAGCGGAGCACACGCCCCGGGCCGCGCGGCCCGTGCCCGTCGCGACGGGCCACCGGGCATGCTGGACGCCGCGCACACCGGCCCGGGGAGACACGTATGGACTGGCTGGCCTCACTGCTCGGAGCGGGGCTGGTCATGCTGGCCCTGCGGGATGTGTTCCACACCCTCTGGCACCCGACCCGTCACGGCGGTCTGAGCCGGTACGTCATGGCTTCCCTGTGGAGACTGTCCCAGCACCTCCCCGTACGGAGACAGGCGGCGGGCCTCGCGGGCCCCCTCGCCATGGTGACCGTGGTGGCCATGTGGGCGGGCACGGTCATCGTCGGCTGGGCCCTGATCTACTGGCCCCATGTGCCGGACGCCTTCTCCTTCGCCGCCGGCCTGAAGCCCACGCAACACGGCGGGCCTGTCGACGCGTTCTACATCTCGCTGGTCACCGTGTCGACCCTGGGTCTCGGCGACATCGCACCCACCGAGCCATGGCTGCGGATCGTCGCCCCGCTCGAAGCCCTCGTCGGCTTCGCTCTCCTCACTGCGACGGTCTCCTGGATCCTGGAGATCTATCCCGCGCTGACCCGTCGACGAGCCCTGGCCCTGCGACTGTCCCAGCTGCAGCGCAACGACCCGCCAGCGGCCCAGCTGGACTCGGACCTGGGAGCGGGAATCCTGGACGGCCTCGCGGCACACGTGGCGGGCATTTCCGTCGATCTGATCCAGTACGCGGAGTCGTACTACTTCCACGAGGGCCACGACCGGACCTCCCTGGCCGCGAGCATCCTGTACGCCGCAGACCTCGCGGAGCGTGCGCGTGACGCCCGGAACGCGGAGGTACGCCTTGCGGCGGCCCTGCTCACCACCGCGCTGGGAGACCTTGCGGAGGTCCTCGACGAGCGCTTCCTGCACAACGGCGGCACGACCCGCGACGTCTTCCGGGCCTACGCGGCAGACCACGGCAGAACCCGCCCCCCGACCCGGGGAGCAGACCGCTGACGACCACTTGCCCGACCGTCACCGCCCGGCCACGGAAGTGCGCCCCGACGGAATGGGGGCGCCCCCGGTGGTGACTCCACCCCCCGTTCGCGTTAGTCTCTAACTATTGATAGTTACTAACACTTGGGGTGGCCGTGTCCAGTGTGGTGATCGCCGGGGCCGGACCGACGGGCCTGGCCCTGGCCTGCGGCCTCGCGGCCGCCGGTGTCCCGGTCCGGATCGTGGACAAGCGCGACGGGCCGGCGACCACCTCGCGGGCACTCGGACTCCAGCCGCGCGGAGCAGAGGTGCTGGACCGGCTCGGCGCTCTGGCCGACCTGCCGGAGCGGTCCGTACGCATCGCCCGGGTGGTCACCCACGTCGACGGCAGGCCCATGGCCGACCTGCGGGTCGGCCGTCCCACGAAGCTGGTCACCAGGCCCGGTCTGCTGATGTCCCAGACGGAGGTCGAAGCGGCCCTGCGGTACCGGCTGAGTACGTTGGGGATCGATGTCGAGTGGGGGAAGGAACTGCTCTCCGCAGCCCAGGACGCCTCCGGGGTGACACTGTCCTTCCCGGGGGAACGGCTCCGCTCGTCATGGCTGGTCGGATGCGACGGCGCCCACAGTCGCGCGCGCAAGGCCGCGGGGATCGGCTTCCCCGGTGTGTCCGTGATCGAGAACTTCCTGCTGGCCGACGTGCAGGCCGATCTGCCCCTGCCGTCGGACACGGTGTCGGTGTGGCTCCGGGCGGACAGCATGCTCGGTGCCTTCCCCCTGCCCGGCGACCGCGTCTGGCGCCTCATGGCCCCGGCGCGCCGGGACGACACGAGCCGGGGAGACGAGGGCGTCGTCGGTGAACTCGCCCGGCTGCTCCGGCATCACACCGGCCTCGACCCGTCGGTCGTCGGCACGGTGCTCTGGTCCTCGAGGTTCCGCATTCACCGCCGCCTCGCCCCCACCTACCGGCGCGGCCGGATCCTGCTCGCCGGCGACGCCGCCCACATCCACAGCCCCTTCGGCGGCCAGGGGATGAACACCGGGCTCGGGGACGCGGAGAACCTCGCCTGGAAGCTGGCCCTGGTCGCCGGGGGCTCGGCGCCCGACTCGCTGCTGGACACCTACGAAGCCGAGCGCAGGCCCCTTGCCCGGGAGGTGCTCGCATCCACGAGTTCCCTCACCCGCCTGGTGGTCGGTGACACCCCGCTCGCCCGCGCCGCACGCGACCGCCTCTTCGTCCCACTGATGAACCGCCCGCTGGTGCAGAGGCTCATCTGGGAGCAGTCGTCGCAACTGAGGATCCACTACCGGGGCGGTCCCCTGGGTACCCGGCTCACGGAGCGCCGGGCGCCCGGCGCTCCGCGGGCCGGTGACAGGGTGCCCGACGTTCCGTGCACACGCCCCGACGGGTCCTCCACCCGGCTCCACGCCGAACTGGGAGCCCGCTGGGCCCTGCTGGTCCCCGTGCACGGCGACGCCGAGGCGTACGCGGCGGTGGCCGAGCGGCACGTCGGCACGGCGGTCCGGCTCACCGCCGCGGTGCCCACCACAGCACCGCGCCGTCAGGTCATGCTGGTGAGGCCCGACGGTCACCTGGCCTGGCGCGGCAGTTCCACGGCCGCACTCGACACCTGGCTCGGCGCCAGGCTCGGTACCACGACGAACCACACCCCGGAGAAGCAGGACACATGAACCGCCCGGCGACGCCGCCCACGGGTCTGCGCGCGCGCAAGAAGGCACGTACCCGCAGCACCCTTCAGGAGGAGGCTCTGCGCCTCTTCCTGAGCCAGGGGTACGAGAACACCACCGTCGACCAGATCGCCCGCGCCGCCGGCGTCTCGAGCATGACGTTCTTCCGTCACTTCCCCACCAAGGAGTCGGTCGTCGAATCCGACGACTACGACCCGTTCATCGTCCGGCTCATCCAGGGGCGGCCCGCCCGGGAGCACCCTCTCGACGCTCTCCGCCACGCCCTCGCGGAAGGGCTCGCCACCGTCTACGCCACCGACCGTGACACCCTGTTCGTCCGCACCCGTCTCATCCTGAGGACTCCGGCCCTGCGCGCCCGCCTCTGGGAGAACCAGCACGCCACGGAGCGGATGCTCACCACCGCTCTCGCGGCCCGCTCCGGGCAGGAGCCCGACCTCCCGCTCCGGGTCCTCGCCTCGGCCGCCCTCGCGGCGCTCACCACCACCCTGGCCATCTGGGTGGAAGGCGACGGTGAAGGTCATCTGCCCACGCTCGTCGAAGAGGCATTCCTGGCGCTGCGCCCGTAGGGCCCCCAGCCGGGGCCGGGGGACGCCACGTGTCGCTCAGGCCCGTCCGGTCTCGTGCGTGACGTTCCTCGCCGCGTGGCGAGCACGTGACGTCCCGGGCGCGGGATACGGGCCGGCCGCCCGGGCGATCGCCGACTCCACCGCGGCGACGCGGTCGGCCAGCAGGCCGAGGGCTTCGACGGCGCGAACGAGCGGGTCCGCCTCCGGTCCCCCCAGCGCCTGGCGCCGTACCCAGCCGGACGTGATCTCCGCCCACCGGTCCTTCTGCTCCGGGTCGAGGGTGCCGCGCAGCTCCGCGAGCCTCAGCAGATTGGCCTCCGCGGAGGTCGTCAGGGTCTGGGCCTCGCCGGCGTAGTGGTCGTCGATGACCGCGGCGAGCTCGGCGTCGTTCATGAGGGGCAGGATGCGCTGGGCGATCTTGTTCATGTTGCGGTACGAGCCCTGCAGCCGGAACGGCGGTGCGGTACGGGTCTCATCGGTCTGGGCGGCCGACGCGATGTACGCCTCGTTCACGGCGAGAACGGTCTCCCGGGCGGTCAGCAGATGCCGCAGAACGGAGAGGATCCGGTCGAGTTCGGCCGGCGGGCAGGGGTGGGTCAGCCGGCTGCCCCGGGCCGTGGGGTCGTCACCGGCCAGCCGTACCAGCAGTTCCAGGTCCGCGCGGTCACGGGCGGCGAGCGGGGCCAGGACGGCGTTGGAGGTCAGCGCGTTCTCGATGAAGCTGAGCGCGAAGGCCTCCTCCTTGCCGGTCAGCACGTCTCCGAGGTTCCAGACGTCCGCCCGGTTGGCGAGCATGTCGGGGATCCGGAAGCGCTGCCCCGACTCGGTGTAGGGGTTGCCGGCCATACAGACGGCGAATCGCTTGCCGCGCAGGTCATGGCCGTTCAGCGTGCGGGTGGCGTCGCACAGCGGGATGAACTTCTGCAGCAGCTCGGCCGACGTGTGCTGGATGTCGTCGAGGTACAGCAGGACGTTGTTGCCCGCGGACAGTGCGAACTCGATCTTCTCCACCTCGCGCCGGGCCGTGGCGTTCGGCGCGTCGGCCGGATCGAGGGATTTCGTCGTGGTGCCCAGGGCCGGACCGTCGACCTTGACCAGGAGCAGGCCCAGGCGGTCGGCGACGTACTCGATGAGCGTCGTCTTGCCGTAGCCGGGCGGGGAGACGAGGAGCAGGAGTCCGTTGTTGTCGGTCCGTCTGTCGTCTCCGGCCGCCCCGAGCTGCTTGGCGAGGTTGTCCCCCAGGAGGGGGAGGTAGACGTCGTCCACCAGCCGGTTGCGTACGAAGGCGGACATGACCCGGGGTCGGTGGTCGTCCAGACGCAGCCGGGTGCGCTCCGCGGCCACGAGAGCAGCGCGCTGCTTCTGGTACTCGCGGAATCCGGGCACCACGCGGTCGGCGAAGTCCGCGGTGCGGGCGAGGAACTCGTCCAGGCGGACCGGGAGCCCGCGCCGGCTGATCCGAGCGTGCGTGCCGAGCAGACCCGTGACGTCGCCGGTCAGCGGGGCGTCGACGTCGTGGCGCGGCAGGTCGGGGCAGAGTTCGATCGCCACGGCTTCGGCGAGGTCGCCCGGGTCGACTTCCGCATGGAGGGCACCGGCGTACGACACGAGCCAGCCCTCGACGAGTCGGTGCGCGGCGGCGGGGTCCCCGGCCGCGAGACGGGTGCGGACGTCCTCGTCGTACGGCGACGAACCGGCCGCGCGGCGGAACGCGTCCAGGAGGGTACGAGCCGACGCGCTGGTGACGAAGGACTCCCCGGTGGCGAGTTCCTCGACCAGGTACGCCGCTGCCCGCGTCCCGCGGTGCGCCCGCAGGCCCGGTGTTCCGGCTGCGAAGGCGTCCATCGCGTCCGCCAGTTCACCCCGCAGGGCGTCCAGCGCCGGGGTCGCGCCGAAGACCTCCCGCGCCCGTACGAGCGACGCTGCCTGACGGAGCCATGCCTCACGTGCCGACGGTGTCGTCCCGTACGTCCAGAACGTCTGGGCCGCGGCACGGTCGGCGGCCGGATGACGCAGCAGACCCGCTCCCTCGTGCAGCTTCAGCACGACTGCCAGGATCGCGGCCGCGTCGTGGTCGTGGATGCCACGCTCGTAGCCCTCGTCGTAGGCGGCTTCGGCCGCCCGGCGGGTGAGTGCGGCCAGGTCGGATCCGGCGAGCGCGCCCGGGCCGTACTCGGCCAGCAGCCTCGCGGCGAGGTGCTCCGCCCGGTAGACCTCGTCGTTCTCGGACGGGAGGATCTGGCCCCAGTACGGGCGGGTGTCCTGGAAGTCCGGGGCTGTGACGGGCGAGCGGTAGTCGGTGCCGGTCAGGGCGAGGGCCATGCCCTCCCCGTGCGGGACGAGGGTGAGTTCGGGGGCCTGCCTGCTGACGGTGAAGCGGTGACGGCCCAGTCTGACGGTCGCGCCGTCGTCCGCGAACAGCTCGGTGCGGTCGCGCAGCGCCCGGCCCGCCTCCTGCCTCGCGGCCTTCAGCCGGCCTGCCAGCTCCTCCGCGCGCACGGGGTCACCGAGCTCGCGCAGTTCCTCGGTGGTGCGGCGCACCTTGGCCGCGAGGGGGTCGGAGGCGAAGTAGGCGTTGACGGCGTCCAGACCGTCGAGGGACGCGACCCGGCGCGAGATCGTCTCCAGGACTCGCGCTGCCGACTCCGCGAGCCGTTCCGCCCGCCGGGCGCGGGCGTCCTGGATCGTCTGCCTGCGTGCGGAGAACGCCTCGTAGAGCTCGGTCCGTTTGGCGGCGATGTCGTCGAGCAGGTCGTCGTGGTCGGCGAAGCGCGACTCCAGGTTCTCCACGTGGAGCAGCAGCCGGGAGAGCTTCTCGTCGCAACCCTCCGGGGAGTCGGCGGCGGCCAGCGCGCCGGTGATCGACTGTCCGAGGAGGGCGAACTCGGCGGTGAACTCGGCCCGGCCCTCGCGATCCCGCAGCTCCCGGCAGCGGCCGGCCAGAGCTGCGCGGGCGCGGTTGACGCCGCCGAGGACCTCGGTGATCCGCTCCAGGATGGAGGTGCGCACGGTGGTGTCACCCACCTCGAGGCCCGCCACCACCTCCGTGAGGGATTGCAGTCCCAGGGCCCGCTCGTCCAGTTGCCCGGCGACGGGCCCGGCCTGGGCGGCCGTGGTGATGGCCTCGGCGTCGGCGCCGAGCTTCTCGATCTCGGCGCGGTAGCCGTCGAAGGAGTCCTCACGCTGGAGGAAGGTGACGGTCCGCCGGGCGACTGCGGCGATGTCGGCCTCGAGGTCCAGGGCAAGCGCCTCGATGCGCTCGGTTTCCGTGTACCGCAGATCCTTCAGTGTCAGCAGGTGCCCGTGGGCCTGGCGCAGTTCGGTGATGCGCGCGATCCACTCCTCGGCGCTCGCCGGGGCCTCGCCGCGGACGCGCCGGACCAGGCCGGCGATGTGCACGGCCGATTCGGCGAGCGCGTCGGCCGCGTGACGCCTCAGGTCCCGCACGGCCTTGAACTCGTCCAGCACCTGCTCGGCGGTGACCCGGATCTCCTCGAGCGGGGTCCGCAGATCCCCGGTCTCGGTGTCGCCCAGCCAGTGGTGGGTGTCGGCGGTCCGCGTGCAGGAGGCGACGAGGGCGTCGTACATCTCGGCGGTGGCCGAGGCCTCGGTGGCCTGACGCGCGATGGCCAGGCAGTCGGACAGGCCGCGGACGAGGTCGGCGTTGCCGATCCTGGCGAGCGGTCCGGATCCGGCCGGGGCGGCGAGGGAGTCGGAGGCGTACGGGCTCCGCCAGACCTGAACGAGATGCGACCGGGAGGGCTCGTCCGTGTCGGGCGTGCGCAGGACGACGAGCGTTCCGTCGTCAAGGAGGGCGTACCCCCGGCAGGCCAGGGGGTTGGCGATCTCCTTGCGGATCAGGTTGTAGGGGAGGAGCAGGCTCCCGCCCTCCGCACGGGAGTGGAACGCGTACAGCACGTCCTCCCCGTTCGGTGAGCGCACGGCACGCTCGAAGGTCATGTCCTCCGCCGTGGCCACGTCGAACGTCTTCACGGCGCCCGTGGACAGGCAGTACCCGCCGGGGAAGACGATGCCCTGGTCGTCGGGCAGCCGGCGGCAGGACCGACCGACGCCGTCGAGCCTGACCACTGACCTGGTGAGCGTGTTGAACACCAGATGGCGGTCTGCTTCCTCCTTGTAGGGGCGCACCCGCAGCAGGATCAGCGAGCCCACGCGCGCGTACGCGACGTCCGAGTCCGCGAGCGACTGCAGGGACTCGTCGACCGGCTCGCTGTGGATGCCCTCCCCGGACTCGGTGTCGTCCTCGGTCTTGACGGTGAGACTGCCGCCGACCGTCGTCACGAAGACGTCGCCGCCGATCGAGATGTGCGGGTGCCGTCCCGGCACGTGGTCGTCGCGGGTGGTCTTCACCCAGGTCACGTCATGTGCGGGCGGCGCGACGTTGTCGCGCTCACCACGGGCGTCCAGGAACCGGGCCCGCCGGTCGGCAGTGAGCGCCCAGCGCAGGACCCGGACGTCCTCGGCCTTCTCCCCGGTCCGGAAGACGGCCAGCAGCATGCCGTCGACCACGCGCAGCCGGTGCAGCCGGGCACCCTGGTAGTAGCGGCACAGGGCGGCGAACTCGCGTGCGAAGTCCGCGTCGTCGAGGAGGCCCGGAGCGGCACCCTCCTCCATCGGGGCCAGGTCGTGGTCGTACAGCGAGAAGACGTCACCGACCGTGGTACGGGGCGTCAACGCCGCGGGCGTGTTGTGGCCGAGGAGGAGTCTGCCGCCGACCGCGACGAGGTCGCGGGCCACGCAGGGCGCTTCGGTACCGATGCGCTCGGTGCCGGTCAGGGTGAGCTCGTCCCCACCGAACTCCGCGATGCGGGCCGAGTTGAGCGCCTCGGCGCGCCGGGCGAGCTCCGTCGCCCGTGCACCGAGCCGGTCGCGCAGCACCTCGTACGTTCCGGCGTCCATGCCGCCCCCGCCCTCGTCCATCCCGTTCACCCTCCCTCGTACGTCTGGTTGAGGCTCCGGAGCCGCTGACCCCCGTCCGGCGGTTCCGGAGCCTCCGACCGCTTCTTTCAGCGGTCAGCTCTTCGCTGTGCCGTTCAGCGCGGTGAGCGGCGTGTCGGCGAGGCCGAGTTCACCGGCCCGCTCCAGCAGTTGGCTCAGCTGTGTGGCGGGCGCCCCGCCCGTCTTCATGAGCCGCATCAGCAGCGCGGACACGGTCAGGTTCTGCGCGTCCGATGTCGAGACCGACCCCAGCACCTTCGCCAGGTCGTCGGTGAACGACGCGGATCCGTCCAGCCACGGTCCGGCCAGGGCCTGCGCGGTCTCGGAGTGGTGGAGGAAGCCGTCGACGCCCTTGCCGAGGGAGATCGCGGACACCAGCCGGTCGAAGAAGACCGACTCACCGCCGACGATGTTGATGTCGGCGCTCTCCAGGCCGGTGGCGAGCACCGTGGCCTGGGCCTCGGCGACCTGCCGCTGGACGTCGAGCCCGGCGAGACGGATGTCCTTCTCCGCCTCCAGCCGCAGCCGGTACTCCTCGTGTGCACGGGAGGCCTCGTCCAGCGCCGCCATCGCGGCGGCCTTCTCGGTCAGGCCGACGGCCTCGGCCTTGAGCTTCTCGCCGATGGCGGTGGCGTCGGCGAGCGCCTTCTCGCGGGCACCCTCCGCCTCCGCCCGCAGCCGGGCGGCGGTGGCCTCGGCCTCGGCGCGGCCGGCCTTCTCGATCGCTCCGGCCTCCTTCTCCCGTACCTGCACGGCTGCCAGGCCCTCGGCGGCCGTCTCGGCCTGGATGCCCTCGGCGAGGCGGATCTTGGCGCGGGCGTCCATGTCGGCGGCCTTGTTGCGGGCCTCGGCGAGGGTGAGTTCCTCGGCCGCCCGGTGGACCGCGGCCTGCTCGGCGGCCTCGGCGGCCTTGATGTCCTTGACCAGCTTCTCCTGTGCCTCGGCCTCGGCCGCGATGACCACGGCCTGCCGGTTGCGCTCGGCCTCCTCCACCGCCCGGAGCCTCTTGATGGACTCCTCCTGCTCGGCGACCGTCCGGTCGACCGCGACGCGCTCGCGGATCACCTCGGCGATGTCGCGGCGCTCGGCCTCGACCTCCTTCTCGGCGGAGATCCGCGTCAGTTCGGTCTCCCGGTCCCGGGCGATGACCTCCAGCAGCCGGTCCTTCTCTATGCGCTCGTTCTCGACGGCCACGACGCGCTCGCGGTTCATCTTGGCGACGGCGACCTCACGGGCCTGGTTCTCCCGCTGGACCCCGAGCTGCTCCTCGGTGTTCAGGAAGGCGCTCTGCGCCCGCAGTCGCTCCTCTTCGACGACCCGAGCGGTCTCGGCCTCCTCACGGGCCCGCACGGTCTCGATCTCGCGCTTCTGCTTGATCTCCGCGTCGGCCCGGCGGCGCTCGAGCTCCAGGATGGCCTCACGGGCGTCGACGTTCTGCCGCGTGATCTCCTTCTCCTCGTGCCGCTGGTACTCGTTGGTGCGGACGTGCTCGACGGCAGTCAGCTCGGTGATCTTCCGGATGCCCTGGGCGTCGAGGATGTTGGAGGCGTCCAGCTGTGCCAGCGGTGTCTGCTCCAGGTAGTCGATCGCCGCGTCCTCGAGGCTGTAGCCGTTCAGGTCCGTCCCGATGACCTGGATGATGCGGTCCCGGAACTCGTCGCGCTTGGTGTAGAGGTCGGTGAAGTCGAGCTGCTTCCCGACCGTCTTGAGGGCCTCGGAGAACTTGGCGTTGAACAGGTCCTGGAGGGTCTCCTTGTCGCTGGCACGCGCCGTGCCGATGGCCTGGGCGACCTTGATGACGTCCTCGACGGTCTTGTTGACCCTGACGAAGAACGAGATCCGGATGTCGGCGCGGATGTTGTCCTTGCAGATGAGCCCGTCCCGGCCGGTCCGGGTGATGTCGATGGTCTTCACCGAGATGTCCATGACCTCGGCCTTGTGCAGCACCGGCAGGACGACCTGCCCGGTGAACGTCACATCCACCTTGCGCATCTTCGACACGATCAGTGCCTTGCCCTGTTCCACCTTGCGGAACAGCCGGCTGATCACGAAGAGCATGGCGACGACGATGAGCAGGACAACGGCGATGAGCACGCCGATGCCCACGGTTATGGCATCCATGGGAAATCCCCGAGGTGAGAGACGTGTGCTGAGGAAGGGGGTGCGGCGTCAGCCGCGGAGGTCCAGCGCGTTGTCGTACGGCGCGACCCAGAAGAACTCGCCGGCGTCGTCGTAGGCGTAGAGCAGACCTGTGCTGCCGAGCGCAAGGACGTCGCTGCCGCTCTTGCGGACCTGCACGACCGCCGTGGAGCCGTCCCCCGCGACGACCTCCGCCTGACCGAAGTCCTCGTCCACCCGCCCCGTGCGGATGGTGCAGGTCATACCGATGAAGTCCTGCCGGGACGGTCCCGGTTCGTCGGGGAAGAGCTTGGCCAACGGCCGTACGAGCACGCGGGTGACCCACCACGAGAGGAACAGCGAGGCCGCGAGCACGGCGACACGCAAGAGATGGAAGGGGAGGCCGGCCAGGCCGGTTCGGCCGAGCAGGACCGAGCCCGCCAGGCTGCCGAACCAGCCGAAGGCGATCAGGAGCGAGGCCGCCACCGAGACGGGCACGCCGCCCAGGCCCGCTGCATCGGTGTCCACGTCCGCGTCGAAGCTGTCAGGGTCGGCCGCTCCGGTGAGAACCAGCAGCCAGAAGCCGATGACGACCAGAAGCGCCGAGGTGAACAGCACCGTGGGGAAACCTGCGGTGGCTTGCAGGAACTCGGCCATCAGTCATCCCCCTCGTGAACGGACCGGGTGGCCGGTCGCCGACATCTGCAGCAACAGCAGCCTCTGCCTGCTTCCGGCAGCCGGCCATGTGCGCTGGGCCCGATCTCCCTTGGCCCGAAGTGATCCTGACAGTGCGTCGCACGGGTTCGCATTGCCGCACTCCGGCAATCTTTATGCCTCCTTGATGCCGCGCGGCGCACGCTGGCGGCACGATGCGCGGATCTCCGTACGCCAGAGGGCAGTAGCGCCACCCACGAGGAGCAGGGGGAGCAAGGGGAGCAAGGGCTGCCGGGAGCAGGGTCAGGTCGCCGGGGCCCTACCGGCGCGGAAGGTCGAACCACTCCCGGCTGGCATCTCCCGTCGAGAGCACGGTGACGAAGAGACCGGCTGCGACGCCGGCGGCCCAGGCGCCCCAGGCGCCGCTGTGAGCCACCAGGCCGATCGCGCCGCCCAACGTCAGCAGTGACCCGATGGCGACCGCGCCGATCCGGACGCGGTTGCCCCCGCCGGCGAACTTCCGCGCGATGACGGTCACGGCGAACACCCCGAGCAGGAGGGCCGCAAGCAGCAGGAGGCCCACGAAGAGCGCCCCCAAGGCTCCGGTCTCCAGAGTGGCGGCGGCCACCACGAACCCCAGCGAGGCGAGTACGCTCCCCGCCCCCACCGCGTGCAGGACGGCACGGACGGATCTGACGGTGCCGGGCATCTGACTCATCGAGTTCCTTCGGACGGGCTCCCTGGACAACGACCACTCCGCGGGGCCCTCCGCGCCGCGCACTCGTGCGCGGCGTCGCGGCGACCTCCGCGGACGCACAGGACAGGACCGGCGGGCCCGTGGTCGGCCCGTGCGGTACGAGTCGTTACCCGCGGCCGATGCGGGTGGCCGGCCCCGGGGCCGGCGCTGTCCCGCGGAGGCTCCCGGCCGGACGCTCGGCTACCGGTAGCCGAGCGTCGTCATCATTCCCGACTCGGAGTGATAGACGTTGTGACAGTGCAGCATCCACAATCCGGGGTTGTCCGCGTCCAGGTCGCACACCAGCTTGCGGTGCGGCAGCACCACGGAGGTGTCCTTGCGGGCACCGCGGGAACCGATGCCGGCCAGGCCGTAGGTATGGCCGTGCAGATGGACGGGGTGCCACATGTCGGTTGCGTTGACGACCACCAGCCGCACCCGCTCACCACGTTCGACCCGGTGGATCCGATCCGGCGAGTAGGGCCTGTGGTCGATGCCCCAGTCGAACCTCTCCATACCGCCGGTCAGTGTGATCTTGAGCTGCCGGTCGGGCCTGCGCCGATCCAGGGCGACCGAGTCGTGAGGGCGCAGCCGCCGGGCCGACACCAGCACGTCCCGGTACAGCTCCGCCGGACGCGCGGACGGCTTCGGTGCCTCGGCCGTGCCTGCCCGCAGCACCGCCATCCCCGCCCCGCGCTTGCCCTCGGCGAGCGCGGTGAAGGGGAAGACCCCTCCTTTCACGGTGACCAGCGCGTCGTACCGCTCGGCCATGCCCAGGAGCAGTGAGTCCACCGTCTCGTGCTGCACGGGGAAGCCGTCGCTGTGGGTGATCGTGAGCCGATGGCCTCCGAGAGCGACCCGGAACGGCGTGTCAGCCGCAGCGTTGATGATGCGCAGCCGAATCCGTTCTCCGGGCCTGGCCCTGAACTGCGAGGGATCTGCCGAGATCCGGCCGTTGACCAGGTAGTGCGGGTAGTCGACATCACCCGCGTGACCGCCGAGGAGTTCGCTCCCCGTCTGCCGGCCGGTGCGCGCGGCCCCGCCGCCGTGCGGAGGGGCGGAGGACGTCTGGTCGCGCGGCTCCGGGCCGCCGTCCCGGGCCGGCCCGTACCCGGCGTCCACACCGCCGCGCGGCGGCGAGGGCCGGGCGCTGCCCTCATCTGCACCGTTCCCGTCATGGTGCCCTTGCCGCACGCCGTGGCCCGGAGCGGGTCCGCCCCTGCGGAGTCGGGCGAACACGTCGCCTGGGGACAGACCGTCGATCCCGTCGATCCAGTCGTCCAGCACGATGACCCACTCACGGTCGTACGAGAGCGGCTCGTCGGGGTCGTCCACGATCAGCGGTGCGTAGAGACCGCGGTCCAGTTGCAGGCCCAGATGCGGGTGGAACCAGTACGTGCCCGGGTGCGGCACGCGGAAACGGTAGGTGAACGACGCGCCCGCCCTGATCGGCGGCTGCGTCACGTTCGGCACACCGTCCATGTCGTTGCGCACGGCGACGCCGTGCCAGTGGACCGTGGTGGGATCCGGCAGGTGGTTGTTCAGGGTCAACCGGAGTGTGTCGCCCGCCGTGACGCGGACCTCACGGCCCGGTAGTTCGTCGTTGTACGTCCAGGTTCTGGCCGTGCGCCCGGCCCCCAGCTCGACGGTCCCCGGAGTGGCCGTCAGCGTCAGTCCCCTCGCAGGCCGTTCGGGGCTCGTCGCACCCGGGGACGCCGCCGCGCCGCCGTCCGGATCCTGGGTGGAACGCGCGGGTGCCGGTCCCGGGGCCCCGTCCCGGTGTGCGGGATCATGTGCGCTGCCCGAGCAGCCGGCGGGCAGTCCGGATGCCGCAGCCGCAATGCCGACGCGCAGTACGGCACGGCGGGGCGGCAAGGTCCGGATCGTCTGTTCCTGCGTGGACATGGCCCTCCGGTCGGTCGAACGCGTGCCCACCGCGCCATGGACGGCCCCGGGTGGGGCGCGGGGCGGGAAGCCGGGCGAGCCGGTGCGCAGCCGACGCCTCGCCGCTCCGCGCGGTGAGCACGCGGGCGTCCCCTCCGCCGGTTGCCGCGTAACGCGGGCGAGCCCGGTCCGTAGCCGCCGCTCGGAGGCTGGGCGTCGGCCCGGCTCCGGGGTGCGGCGATCTCACCGTGTGCCGTCCGCTCCTCGGAGGAGCCGCCGTCACCCCGGAAGGATTGCATAGTGCAAAGTGATGATCCAGCAGCCCGCGGAGCCCGGGAGACGTGTCGCCGACCGGGACGCGGAGCGTCACCTCGACGGGAAGGCGGTGCCCGCCACGGGGCCTCCGCACGGCGCTGTGACGCCGCCCGATGTCGCGGATCCCCTTGTGAGGCAGCCCGTGCCGCGGTGCCGCGCACCGGTTGCCGGTGAACGCCCGCTCCCGTGTGATGGAAGCGAGCCGGACGGGGCATGCGGCAAGGCCCGATCACGGAGGACCGCTCGCGTCCGTGGAACGGCCGGGAGAGGAGTCGACGGTGGATGATCGCCACGCGGCCGGACCGGTGGTGGTGGGTGTGGTCGAAGGGCAGGGACAGGAGCAGGTGGTGCTCCGTGCGGCGGAAGAGGCGGCCCGCGCCGGCACGGGGCTTCGCCTCGTGCACGCCGTCGAACGGCCGTTGCCGGCCCGGTCGACCGAAGCCGGTGCGGATGGCGAGACGTACGCCGATCGGGCGGAGCGTGTCATCGCGCCTCTCGCCGAAGCGGTCCACCGGAGGTTCCCGGACCTGGCGGTCGAGCCGGACATCGTCTCCGGCTCCCCGGCGTCGGCGCTCGTCGACCGGTCGGCCGAAGCATCGTTGATCGTGGTGGGCCACCGCGGGACGGGGGGATCGCCGCGGCTGCCACTGGGATCCGTGAGTCTGCAGGTGGCCACCCACTCACGCTGCCCGGTCCTCGTCGTCAGGCCCCGGAGGAGAGCCGAACCCGGAGTCGAACGGGTGGTGGTCGGCGTCGACGTCGACGACATGCAGCCGCACGTCATGGAGTTCGCCCTGCGCGCGGCCGCCGCCCGTGGCGCCCGGCTCGAAGTCGTTCACGGCTCCACTCGGCCCGACCTACTCGGCACCGGCCCCACCGGCCCCCTTCTCGTCGGGCACGAGACACGACCGAGCGTGGCGAAGGACCTGCTGGAGGAGAGGCTCGGCCCGTACCGGTCCCGCTGCGGCGACCTGGACATCCGCACGCGTGTCGAGCGGAGCCGGCCGGCGCACCTTCTGGTGGACTCCTCTCGCGACGCGACTTTGCTGGTCGTGGGCAACCATGGCCGCACCGGCCTGCGGAGACTGATGCTCGGCTCGGTGAGCGGCGAGGTGCTGCACACCGCCCGGTGCCCGGTCGTCGTCGTGCCTCCGCCGGAGGCCGAGGAGTGATGTCACCGGGGCCGGTGTCCGCGCCCCCGCAGTCCTTTGCATAATGCAACCATGGAGAGCGGAAGACGGCGGGCGCGGCCGCGGCAGAGTTACTCGATCAGCGCTGCACTGTGGGGTTCGGCCGACTACAACGGCCGGCCCCCGAGCTGGCTGGTGGCGGAGGGCATGGCGGTGGGCGTCGTGGGATCGGCCGTCATCGCCGGGCCGGGGGTCGCGGGAACCCTCCTCGGCTCGACGGTACTGCAGACGGGCGAAGCAGGGATGCTGGTCGCGCTGGGTCTGGTGGTCTTCCTCCTCTGCCTGCGGGCCGGCAGAGCCCTCGTGGGACCGATCGCCGTCCTCGGTGTGTGCTGGGCGGTCGCCGCGCCCAAGGCCACGAACGAAGTACTGCTGCGCTGGGGCGGCGAGGTCAGCAGCGTCGTCGTGACGTCCGTGGCGCCCGGGGCCACGGAGCGGCACTACTGCGCGGTGCGGCACCTCGACGGCACTCCGGTCCCCGGGCGGATCTGGCGGGGCTGCACGGCGACGACGCTGCCGGGCGACCGGATCGGGCTCGTCCACGACCCGCACGGCCGGGTGCCGCCGCGCGGAATCACCACTTCCGGTCGTGACGAGGGGGCCCTGGTGGAATCGCTGGGCATCGGCCTGGCGCTGGCGACGCTCAGCACTGTCGCGGTGGTCCGCTCGTACCATCTGGGCCCGAAGGCTCACATGCCCTGCTGACGAGGGGACCGCGCCGCACGGCAGGCTCCCCACCGCCGTACGCCGCGGCACGCGGCCCACTCCGCCCGGGAGGTTCTTCCGCCGGCGTCCCACCCGAGCCCCCGTTTCGTGGATCCAGGGCGTGTTGCGAAACTCCCTCCCGCCCTGCGGCGGACGGAGCGACCTCAACAACACGCCCTGGTCCTGGAAGTGCCGGACCGACCGGGTCTTGACCGGGTCTTCGTGCCCCGCAGGCCCTGACGCAGAGTCAGGAAATGCCGCGGAAGAAGGTGCGGATGTCGTCCGCGAGCAGCTCCGTCTCCTCCATTGCGGGGAAGTGACCGCCCTCGGTGAACTCGCTCCAGTGGCCGATCGCCTTGCACGGGTCGATCACGCGGCGCATGAGCGGATGGGTGTCGAACACGGCCCATCCGGACGGCACGCCGGAGGCCATGACCAAGTCGACTCCGGAATGTTCGGACTCGTAGTAGAACTGCGCGCTCGACGCGCCGCTGCGGGTGAACCAGTACAGGCTGATGTTCGTGAGGAGCTGGTCGCGGTCGACCGTCTCGTCCGGCGTCCGGTAGGCGCCGTCGGCCTTGGTCTTGAACTTCTCGGCGATCCACGCGAGCTGACCGACCGGCGAGTCGGTGAGCGCCGCGCCGATCGTGTCGGGACGGTGGTCCTGCATCTCGAGATACCCGCGCTCGGCCGCATCCTCGGCGCGCACTGCCTCGATCTGGGCGATCTCGCCATCGGACAGACCGTCGGGGTAGGGGAACTTGTCGCCGATCAACCCGAGCCACCGGGGGTCGCTGCCGATGTGCGTGCCGATGACGCGCTCCGGGTAGAGCGCCGCGAGGCGGCCGGTGGTGCCCGCACCGATGTCGGTACCGTGGGCCGCGAACCTCTCGTAGCCGAGACGCGTCATGATCTCGGCGTAGGCGTCCGTCGTCCGCGCCAGCTCCCAGCCGGTCCCTGACAGCGGGGTGGAGAACCCGAAGCCGGGCAGCGACGGGATGACCACGTGGAACTCATCGGTCAGCAGCGGGATGAGTCGCTGGTACTCGACGAACGAGCCCGGCCAGCCGTGGTTCAGGATCAGTGGGGCGGCCTCCGGGTTCGTCGATCGCGCGTGGACGACGTGGAACGTCTGGCCGTTGACGACCGTCGTGAACTGTTCGTACTCGTTGAGTTTCTCCTCCTGCGCACGCCAGTCGAACCCGTCGCGCCAGTACTCGGCGAGCTCCTTCAGGTAGACCAGCGGGATGCCGCGGCTGAAGTCGGTTCGATCGTCCCGGCCCGGCACGGCGATCGGCCAGCGTGTGTGTGCCAGCCGGTTGCGCAGGTCGTCGATGTCGGCCTGCGGGATGTCGATGCGGAACGGTGTGAGTGCGTTGTCCTCGTTCATGGCACCGACGTTTCCAGGCAATGCGGCAGGTTAGCTTCCGCAATTGCTGAAATGATGGCGAACATGTTGGAGACCTCGGCCCGCCTGCTCGAACTGCTGTCATTGCTCCAGCTCAAGCGCGACTGGACGAGCTCCGAGCTCGCCGGCCGGCTCGATGTGAGCACGAGGACTGTGCGCGCCGACATCGGCAGGCTGCGGTCGCTCGGCTACCCCGTGGACGCGCGCCCCGGCGTCGCTGGCGGGTACCGGCTGGCCGCCGGGACGGCGATGCCCCCACTACTCCTCGACGACGACGAGGCCGTCGCCGTCGCGGTCGGACTGGGTGCGGTCGCGACCCAAAGGCTCGGCGTCGAAGAGACGTCGCTCACCGCGCTCGCGAAGCTGGAGCAAGTGCTGCCCTCGCGCCTGCGTCGGCGCGTCGAGGCGGTACGCGAGGCGACGAGCGTCGTTCCAGGGGCTGAACCGCCGCTCGATCTCTCGGTTCTCGGCGCGGTCGCTGCCGCGATCCGCGGCCAGGAACGGCTCCGGTTCGGATACACGAAGCCCGGGGGCAGCGAAGAGGCCCGCCACACCGAACCGCAACGGCTGGTGGGCTGGGGGCCGCTCTGGTACTTGCTCGCGTGGGATCTCGACCGTGACGACTGGCGGGTCTTCCGCGTCGACCGCATGGTTCCGCACCCACCGACCGGTGCGCGGTTCCAGCCGCGCGTGATCCCGGAGGACGATGTCGTCGAGTACGTCGTCGGACGCGTCAGCAAGGCGGCCTGGAAGTACCGCGCCCGGGTACTCGTGCATGCCCCCGCCGCCAAGGTCGCCGCGAAGATCCCCATCCCGGTCGATATCGAGGTGGTCGACGAGTCCACGTGCCATGTCGAGCTGGGTTCCGACGCCCCAGACCGGCTCGCGCTGTGGATGACACAGCTCGACGTCGACTTCGAGGTGATCGACGGAGACGAGCTCGCGGTGGAGTTCGATCGCCTCGCGACGAGGTTCCGCCGCGCGGCGGGTGGCGCATCCACGACGTGAATCCCGGCCGCCGCTGTCCGGGGTCCCTGAACCGATTTGCCGTCGGCTCGGCGCGGGACTCGGCCGTCCGCGCCCCGCTTGAACAGGAACTAGTGGTCCGCCCAGCCCAGCGGGTACAGCGCACTGTCCGCGGACGGCACCGTCGGCTCACCGCCCGCCTCGTTGAAGTCGGTGAGCGCGTCGATCAGCGCGGCTCGCTGCGCGGGGGCCATCCGCAGCACGATCCTCTCGATCTCCCTACGGCGTCTGCTCGTGACGTCCTCGACGAGTGCACCGCCCTCCGCCGTGAGCCGCAGCACCGTTTCCCGGCGGTTGGCCGGGTTCGTCCGGCGGTCCGCGAGGCCGGCCGCGATCAGCCGGTCGATCATGCGCATCGCCGTCGAGGGATTGACTCCGAGACGCTCGGCGAGCGCCACGAGCTTCGCCGGCCCGTGCACGGACAACACCACCAGCAGTCGGAACTGGGGCAGCGTCACCCGCTCCTCGACCGCCGCCAGGGAATGGGCCGATACGGCCACGAGCAGCCTGGACGCCGTCAGTACCGCCCGCGTCACCGCATCGACGTCGTCGACGTGCGGCACTTGCCCTCTGTCGGTCATGNATGGGCCGATACGGCCACGAGCAGCCTGGACGCCGTCAGTACCGCCCGCGTCACCGCATCGACGTCGTCGACGTGCGGCACTTGCCCTCTGTCGGTCATGGCCCCTTTCTACCCCCTGCGGCTCTCGTGCCGGGGCTCACCCGGTGATCGACGGTCTCCGGCCGCTCACATCGGCGTCGTGGTGGCGGATCAGCAGCATGGCGGCGTCGTCGTGGAGCGGCCCTGCGGCGTGCAGGACCAGATCGGCGCGCAGTGCCTGGAGAGCGGACTCGGAGTCGGGGTCCTTCAGGAGTCCGCCCCGGTCCTCCAGGGGATAGAAGCGCCCCGCTCCGTCGCGCGCCTCCGAGACGCCGTCCGTGTACAGCAGGATCTGGTCCCCCGGCGTGAAGCGCTCCGAGTGGGACTCGGGCCGGTGGCCCGCGTGTATCCCGAGGCCGAGCGGCAGAGCGGGGAGTGGCGGCTCGGCGAAGCGTACCCGCCCGTCCGGTCTCACGATCATGGGTGCGGGGTGCCCGTAGTTCAACAGGGTCACCGTTCCGTCGTTCCCGACTTCCGCCAGCACGGCCGTCACGAACTTCTCACCTTGGAGTTCTCTGTCCGCCACCCGCTCCAGCCGGGCGCCGACGCCGGCCAGGTCCGCCTCGTCGTGGGCGGCTTCCCGGAAGGCGCCCAGGACCAGGGCCGCCGTCTCGACCGCCTCCAGCCCTTTGCCCTGGACATCCCCCACGATCACACGCACGCCGGCGGGTGACGCCACCACCTCGTACAGATCGCCGCCGATGCGCGCCTCGGCGACGGCCGACGTGTAGGAGACCGCCACACGCAGATGCCCGGCGCTGCGCGGCACCGGCCTCAACAGCACGCGCTGCGCGACTTCCGCGATCGAGCGAACGCTGGCCAGTTCGGCTTCCCGCCGTTGCCGCATCACCGCCGCGACCAGACCCGCCACGGTCACGCCCGCCACCGATGCCAGGGCCGTCCAGCCCCGGCGGCCGGTGAACAAACCGTCGTAGAGCCCGAGCCCGAGGCACAGGAGCATCGCCAGACCGCCGATGAGGGCCGTGCGTCGCCAGCCGCCCGCCAGTCCGGCGAAGGCAGGGCCCAGGGAGACGAGGGGAAGGAAGCCGACCGCAGGGCCCGCCGTCACATCGACGACGGTGACGACGGCCATCACGCCGTACGGGAGGACGGACAGCACCCATGAGCGCTGCGGTGTCACTTCGGGCATGGCTGACCCCGCGGTGTGTGAGGCGGTGCGATCGGCTACGAGCGGGCGTCCGGCACCACCACGGACCGCCGCTTGATTTAGCCTATGCAAAACTTACCCTCCCGAAGCATTTTGGGAGAGTCTCGTTACACAACCGACAGCTGACGGCTGCAAGGGCGGCAGCCGGAACCGGAGGGTGCCTCGTGGACCATTCGAACCCCCCACCACAGCGACCTGCGCCGCCGACCGGCTGGAAGCGGCTGGCCGCCCGGCTCCCCGTACACCTGTTCAGGATCGGGCTCGGTCCCCTGTTCGGCGGGAGGCTCCTTCTCCTCATCCACAGGGGAAGGCTGAGCGGCGCCTCGCGCACCGTGGTCCTCGAGGTCGTGGACCACACACGGGCACCCCGCTCCTGGACCGTGGCGTCCGGCTACGGCCCTTCGGCCCAGTGGTACCGGAACCTCCGGCACACCCCGCAGGCCACCGTCCAGGTCGGCAGGCGCTACCACGCGGTGAACGCCCGGTTCCTGTCCGCGGACGACGGTGCCGCGGTCATGGCCCGCTATGCCGAGGACCATCCCCGTACGGCCGCTCGGCTGTGCGCCCATCTGGGCCTTCCCGCCGACGGGACGGCGGCCGGGTACCGCCGCGCAGGGGAACTGATCCCGTTCGTCCGGCTGGAGTGCGCCCCCGCCTGCCATGGCCCACGAGACGCGACGAGCCGAAGGCCGGCGGACGATCCGGCTGCCCGATGACGGCGCGGTGCGGACATGCGCCCACCCGCCGTCACCCGGCGGGCCCGGCACACCCCTCCCGAGGAGCCGGGGAGGTCGTGCCCCGGCAGCAGCCCGCAAATCGACCCACCCACGAGCGCGCGGCGGGTGGATCGCTCCTTTGCATCATGCAATTCTTTGGTCGGCGACTCTCCCCGAGGCGCGGAGACCCGCCCGTGAGGCGCGGCGGGACATCCAGCTGTGACGCTCGGGAAGAGCACGCCGCGCCCGGCTCCGGACGTGCTCTCCGACTCCTCCCGAGCGAGCAGGAGGAGGCCCGGAGCCGGGCTCCCCCGCCGGGGAAGGTCCCGCGACACGGACGCCCTCGACCGCTGCGCCAGGCCCTCCCGGGCGCTCCGGCACAACGGCTCAGTCGGCGG
Source organism: Streptomyces sp. HNM0645 (assembly GCF_030056615.1). Taxonomy (NCBI): domain Bacteria; kingdom Bacillati; phylum Actinomycetota; class Actinomycetes; order Kitasatosporales; family Streptomycetaceae; genus Streptomyces; species Streptomyces sp. HNM0645. The sequence goes on from NZ_JASHLT010000014.1 coordinate 232,095, forward strand.
CCGGCAGCGGTGACTCCGGCCACCCCAGTAGGCGCGCTCCCAGCACTGCGGTCTGCAGGACGTACCTCTGGTCAGGATCGGTCGGGTCGTACCCGGTGAGCTCACGGATGCGGGCGATCCGGTAGCCGACGGTGCGAACTCCCACCCCCATGCGTCGCGCCGTGGTGGTGTTCCTACAGCCTGCGGCGAAGTACGCGGTGAGGGTCTCCAGCAGCGCCTTGGGACCGCCGCGGGCCTGCGCGAGGCCCCCGAGCACGGTGACCACGAGATCGGAGATCGCGGCGCGATCCCGGCCCAGCACCTGGAAGACCAGTAGGTCCGAAGCGTTCACGACGGGGGCACCGAGGCCCAACTGAGTGGCTGTGTCCAGGGCCCGGCGCGCCTCCTGGTACGAGCGGACGATGCCACTGGGTCCCGTCCGCGGTCGACTCACGGCGACTCGGCACGGCTCCGAGACCGATTCCCCGGCCTGAGCGGCGAACAACTCGGGCACCTGCGCCACCGCTCCCGAGGCCACGCAGACGAGCAACCCGTCCTTGGTGGTGATCAGTACGTGTTCCACGCCGAACCGGGTGGTCAGCCCGTCCTCGACGTAACGTGTCGATGCCGCGCCCGCTTCGAACGCGGTCCGCGCACGCGCGACGGCCACTCTGTGCGGCCCGACCAGACGGAGACCGAACCGCTCGGCCCGCTCCGCCAGTTGCCCCAACGGCGTGCGGCCCTCGAGCAGGTCGTCGACGAACTCGCGCCGGCCTGCCTCCTCCCGGCGAATGGCCGCCCGGTGTGCGGTCTCATAGCCCTCGCTCAGCGCCACGGCCGAGTCGCCGAGCACGCCGAGAAGCACGGCCGCTCCGTCGCGGGTCCCGGACGGATCGTCTTCCCGGCCCGAGCTCCCGAGACCGGCCCGAACGCGGTGGGCGCAGGCGAAGAAGTCGGCGAGCACGACATGCAGCGGAGTGGCACGGCCGGCCGCGGCCGCCCCCAGCTCTCGCAGGTCCCGCGTGTTCGCGTCGGTCAGTCTTCGGGTGCCGCATATCTCGGCGAGCAGCCCCTGGGGTTCTCCCGACGCGTCGCCGCGGGCGCCGCCCCGAACATGCGCCGGTGCCGAGGCGGCGGCTCGCTCCGCGGCGTGGGAGCCGCGGGGCCTCTCATCCGTCGACATACAGACATTTTGCCGAAAGGCGGCAACATGTACAGGCGCAAGATGCCGTCCTTGTCGCGCACCCGCAGATGACCTGCAGAGCAGGAGGGTAGGCGCTCGATGACGAGGCTCCGGGTGGTCGCCCGGACGACGAAACTGGGCCGAGCCGGTACTCGCGTTGCGAACGACCGGCCACGGCCGGGACCTCCGCGCCTCGGCGCGTCCGGGAGCCGCGAGAGGAAGTGAGGCAGTGGGAATGAACTGCTACGAGTGCCGCTCCGGAGGGCACACCAGGCCGGCTGTCGCCGTGTGCCACGAGTGCGGTGTCGCCCTGTGCGGGCGGCACATGTACCTCGACACGCAGGAAGTGCGCGGGGAGGCGGGGCTCGGGAAGACAACGGGCGACGTCCCGGCACGCTCCGTGCTGTGTTCCGTGTGCCGGCATGCCGAGCGGAGCGTCTGGCCCACGTCGGCTCCGGCACAACAGAGTGCGACCTGAGATGCCGGTGATGCGCGGCGCGAACCGCGGCCACGGCCACGCCTGCCGGGCGGGCCGCGCACCTCGTCGGCCGGGTCGGTACGGAAGCGGACCGCGGCGCTTCGGAAGTGGCCCGCGCGCCGGGTCCTCGCGACAGGAGGTGCTCCTCATGGACTGGTGGATCTGGGTGGTCATCGGGCTCGTCGTTCTGGCCGCGGTGGCGTCCTCGGTGGTCGGGTTGCAGGCGCGTCGCCGTAGCGGCGATGTCATCGCCGGCGGCACCAGGGCGCGCGGTGGAAGGAAGGGCGGGCGAGCATGAGCACGTACCTGCGCGCACGAGAGATCCGTGAGGAGCCGGTGGTCACACTCGCAGGCGAGGACATCGCCCAGGTCAAGGACGTCGTCTTCGACCCGATGCGAGGCACCCTCACCTGCTTCACTCTCAGTGGTCGCGGACTCCTCGCAGGTCCGCTCAAACGCGCGCTGCTGTGGAAGAAGGTTCACGCGCTCGGCCCGGACGCGGTGATGGTCCGGGACGGGAACGCCTTGGAGGACGACGACCAGGCCGCGCGGGAGCAGATCGACGCCCCGGGCGGCGGCCGCGTCATAGGCGCCCGAATGATGACCGAGGACGGCACCGTCCTCGGCACGATCACCGACGTCATCATCGAGACCGGCAAGGCCCCCCGAGTGATCGGGTACGAAGTCGACTCGGCTGCGCAGACGGGACGGACGGTCTTCCTGCCGGTGATCAAGCCCAGCTCCTTGTCGGAGGAAATGATGGTCGTACCGCCGAGCACGGCCGACTTCACGGCCGGAGACGTCGTCGGCCTGCCGGCCGCCGCCGAGGGCCTTCGGCGGCGGCTCGAACAGGAGACATGATGCTGCTCAGTACCGCTCAGGGACGTACGGTGGTCGCCGTCGCGACCGCCGAGCGGCTCGGGACCGTCACCGCTTTCACGCTCGCGCCCTCACCGCCGCACATCTCGGCCGTCCGTCTCAAGACCCGCGGCCGCCACGGCCATGTCATGGCCTGGAGCAACGTGCACTCCTTCGGCAAGGACGCGCTGACCGTCAGGTCGGCGGAGGCGCTGAAACCCGAGAACGCACTCGGCTCCGAGGAGGAGGCCCACAGGAGTCACGATCCCCTCGGCAAGCCCGTCCTCGTCGAGACCGGGGAGTGCCTGGGAACCATCGAGGACCTCGACTTCGACGAGACGGACGGTCGGCTCCGCTCGCTCGTGACCACGGAGGGGGAAATCGCGGGCGAGCGGCTCATGGGCGTCGGCGGCTACGCCGTCGTCGTCCGGCGGCCCGAATGACCATGACCCGGGAACGGGATCCCGGATCCGTCGGGCACCGGCGCCCCCGCTCCGGCCGTCGCCGAGCACCGCTTCACCGGTCCCGTTCCGAGTACCGCTTCCCGGGTCCGGGGGCGACTCGCCTCCGTAGCCCGCAGGCTGCCCGGTCCCTGCAGGGCCGCCGCCGTCGGTCAGGCCCCTGACGGCGCGTGAGGCCGGCGCACGGGTGACCGCCCGGGACGGCCACTGCCCCGGTGAGGCGCCGTCACTTGCGCGACCACGTCCGCGTGGACAGGTCGGGACGTACCCCGCGCTGGGCACGGGCGAGCACGACGGCCGTGGCCAGCAGGCCGACATGGCTGATCGCTTGCGGGAAGTTGCCGAGGAACGAACCGTCGGACGGGTCGACCTGCTCGGGCAGGAGCCCCAGGGGACCGGCGTAGGAGCAGAGCCGGTCGAAGAGTTCCGTCGCCTCGTCGATGCGCCCCTGTCCGGCCAGATTGTCCGCCATCCAGAAGCTGCACAGGAGGAAGGCTCCTTCGGGTTCGTCGATGCCGTCCGGTGAGGCCGTGGGCAGGTAGCGGTGGAGCAGACCGCCACCCGCGCCGAGGCGGTCCGCCACCGCCCGGGTGGTGGCGACCATGCGGGGGTGGTCGGCGGGAACGACCCGTCTGAGCGGAAGGGCGAGCAGGGAAGCGTCCAGGCCGCCACCGCCCAGGTGCTCGGTGAGGGCTCCTGCCTCCTCGTCCCAGGCCTCGTCCAGGATCCGGGCTGCGAGACGCCCGGCATCCCGGCTCCAGCCCTCCGCGTCACCGGGCAGGCGCAGCATGCGGGACAGGCGTGCCGCCCGGTCCAGGGCCACCTGGCACATGGCGGCCGAGTACGTGAACGGCCGACCGTGCGTGCGTACCTCCCAGATACCGTGATCCGGACGGTTCCACGCGGTGCGGGCCTCCTCGGCGAGGCGTTCGAGCCGCCGCCACAGACCGGGGTCGAGCACACCCCCCGTCGCGGCCCGCTGGAACGCACAGTCGAGGATCTCGCCGTACACGTCGTGCTGCACCTGGCGCGCAGCGGCGTTTCCCCAGCGCACCGGAGCGGATCCGCGATAGCCCTCCAGTGCCGCGTCCTCGACCTCATGGGGCGGGGCATGTCCGTCCAGGTCGTAGAGGACGAGAGGACGCCCGCTCTCGTGGGAGGCGGTCAGGGCCCAGCTCAGGAAGCCTTCGGCCTCCATGGGCAGTCCGATGCGCCGGAGGGCGAAGACCGCGTAGGCGGTGTCCCGGATCCAGGCGTACCGGTAGTCCCAGTTCCGTGTGCCGTGAATGCGTTCCGGAAGGGAGGACGTGGGGGCGGCGATGAGCGCCCCGTTCTCCACATGGTCCAACAGCTTGAGGGTGATCGCGGAGCGGAGTACCAGATCGGGGTGGGGTACGTCCCGCACCACGTGAGCGGCCCATCGCCTCCAGACCCGTGCGGTGGCGTCCAGGCACGCGGAAGGCCGGTCGAGACTCCCGGCGCCGTGGCGGGCCCCGGCGCCCCAGGTCAGGGAGACGGTCAGATCCTCCCCCGGCCCGAGGGCGATCGTGCTGTCCGTACCGGGCACGGGCCGGGAGAGCCGGACGTACACGGCGGGCCGGCCCGGACCGCGGAGGACCCATACCCGCCCGTCCGGGCCGACCTCGTCGCCCCGGCGAGGGCTGAGGCGGAAACAGAGCTCGACGCTGCCGTGCGTCACGCGCACATGTCGCAGAAGTTCCTCGCGGCCGGCCCTCGCGTCCTCCTCCAGACGCGCGTCCGGCGCGAGTGGGAACGCATCGGTGATCTCGACCGCCCCCTCCGGCCCGCGCATCTCCGTGATGAGCACACCGGTGCCGGACACGTACCGCTGGCGGCTCTCGGTCACCCGCGCGGGCGCGATCAGCAGTTCTCCCCCTCTGCGGTGGTCGAGCAGGGAGGCGAAGAGGGGCACCGAGTCGAAGCGCGGGACGCACATGAAACTCACCGCGCCGTCCCGGCCGACCAGGGCGCAGGTCCGGCCGTCACCGACGAGTCCGTGATCGGCGATCGGCAGGTAGCCCTGGACACGCCTCAAGGGGCGCCACTCGCCCATGTACGGCTCCTACCCAGAATGCGACGGCCAAGCGTGCGGGTCGACGGTGCGAGGGCGCGCGCGGATCGCGGGCGGACGGTGCTCGTCCGGAAGGTCCTCCGTTCCCCGCGGGACGGTGCGCCACGGAAACCGGGACGGTCACGGACGAGGGACCGCCGAGCGTGCCGTGCGGCCCGGCCGAGTGCCAGGGGCGCCAGGCCCGGTGGCTGACCGGCGGCCGCTGCGGCCGCCGGTCAGCCGTGCCGGCGCCGCGGGCCCGGCCGTACCTCTTCGTGGAGAATCCTGCCCACGAGCGCTCCTCCGTAGATCACGAAACCCACGCCGACGAACCAGGACTGGACGACCAGCATCGTCCCGACGGGGCCGTACGCGACGGCGCTCGTCACGATCAGGGGGGAGAAGACGAGGCGGGAGAAGAGACGAAGGCCGAGCAGGCCGACGGTGGTTGCGAGGGCGCCCGGCAGGAGGGCTCTCCACCCGACCCGGCGGCCGAGGAGGACCTTCTGCGAAGCCCACAGGAGCATCACCGTGACGAGAACGGCGCCGGCCGTCCCCTGCGGCGTCGTGATGACGTTCTGCCTCCGCAGCGGCGTGTTGGTGAACACCAGCACGTACCCCACGACCAGACACAGCCACACCACGTGCCGTGCCAGCGCGCCGGCGTACAAGCTGCCGCCTCGGGCCGGTTCCAGCCCCCATGCCTTCTCGTAGCCGGTCTGCACCGCCGCCCCGAACGTGACGCCGAAGAGCGCGAGAGCGGCCAGGCTGAAGCTCGTCGTCGCTCGCAGGACGTGTCGTGGAGGGGCGAACATCTGCTGGATCTCGGGCTGAGCCGCCGTCGATGCGCTCAGGGCCCTGCTGAGCCAGTGCGCGAAACCGGATGCCTGAGCCGGGTCCGCCGCCGCGAGTACGATCATCAGCGGCACCAGGGTGAGGAAGCCCATCGCAGCGAATCCCAGGGAGCGGTTCATCAACTCCAGGTCGCCGCCGCCCCGCTCCCCCGGCCCGCCCATGACGGACTCACGAAACCGTCGGCCGAGGCGTCGGGGCAGGGATGCGTCAGCTCGGCCTTCGGTGGAATCCATGCGACTCGACTACCACGGTCGGATCGCCGATCGCCGGATCGACGCGAGGCCTCCAGTCGGCAGGAGAGGCGTTCTCGGGATCCCGGGGTCGGGTGTCCGCGCGGTGCGGCGGATTGCCTCGTCAACTCATGCAATCCGTGGTGCTGTTGCGAGCCGGACCGCCCACCGCGGTCAGCCCCCTGCGTACACCCGGTGCACCCGCCCGTCCGCCCCTCCGTCCGGAATGCGTCAGCGCCCGCGGTTCCCATGCGGTGACGACCACGATCACGCGGTGACGACACGAATCCGACTGCTGACCGGGCAGCCCGGTGAGGGCCGGGACCCGGCCGTTCGAAAGGATTCCCGCCTACGGGTGAACGCTGCGGCGGTCGGGCCCGTACTGCTGTCTGCGTGCCGTGCCAGCCGCCGTACAACAGCTTCCGGGCGACATGAACGAGCAAGTACCCATGCCGACCGGGAGGCATCATGCGTTCCAACCGACGCGCCGCCGAATCCACCGTCCCCAGGACCATCGCGGTGATCGTGGCCGTCTGCGCGGTCATCGCCACCGTGCTGTTCATCACACGGGGAGGTGATGAGGAGGCCTCGGCCGCGCCGACCCCCGCGGGGGCCGCGGCACAGAACGGCTACGGACAGTCCGGCACCGCGGGATACGGGCACTCGTCCGGCGCCGCGGACGCGCAGAACGAGGCGGCGGAGGACGCCCCGTCCGGACAGACCGGGCCCCAGCCGGTGACCGAGGTGGACAAGACCTTCCTGGTCAAGGTGCGGCAGGCCGGCCTGTGGGAGATCCCGGCCGGCCGGCTGGCCCAGACGAACGCCTCCAGCGAAGCGGTCAAGCGCGCCGGCCTGCACCTCATGGACGGCCACAGCAAGCTCGACCAGTTGGTACGTGAGGACGCCAAGATCCTGGGCGTTGCGATTCCCGACGAGGCCACGGCCGAACAGCAGGGCTGGGTCAAGCAGATGGAGAACGCCAAGGGAGCCGAGTTCGACCGCCTGTTCGCGAACCTGCTGCGCGCCTCGCACGGAAAGATCTTCGCCACCATCGGCGAGGTCCGGGCCGCCACCCAGAACGACCTCATCCGCCGACACGCTCGGCAGGCCAACCAGACCGTGCTGGACCACCTCGAGGTCCTGGAGGACACCGGCCTGGTCGACAGTGCGACCTTCGCCGACGTGGAGAAGTCCGTCACCCCTCAGTAGACCGGAAGCCGCCCCACCCGCCGCGCGAGATCGCCGGATCAAGCGCGGCGGGTTCCGGCTGTGCTTCTCCGACAGCCCAGCGGATGCCGGCGCCGCGTCAGGCAACGGCCGCTCCGGCCAAGCCGGCCTGGACAGCACGTACTCCCGGCCGCCCCGCACCTGGAGCTCTCCCTTGCACTGTGCAATGATGGGAGCCGAGGAGGGCCCAGCGGCGACGGGCCCATGCACGGAAGCTGGGCACTGGCACGGTGACGCAGTCGATTCCGGCGTCCGGCCGCGGCTGGCAGCCCTCCTCGCCATCGACCGCGGGCGGTTGACTCCGCAGGCGAGTGAACGTGAGGCGCCGGTGCACGCCGTACACCGTGCCGACGTCGCTCCCCTCCGTGCGCCCGCGCCCCACCCGCTGCGGCACAGGCCGGGTCCGGCAGCCCGCTCCGTCGTCTTCGCTCACCCTCCCCGGCGACCGGACCAGCGTGGTTCGACATCCCCCCACTCGGCCTCCCACGCGTCCAGGGTCCGGCGCTCGAGCCGACGGCCCCGAAGACCGGTCACCCCCACGGCAGCGCCCGCGACCACGGCGAACACCGAGATTCCCGCCAGCGCCGAGGCGAACGCCATGTCCGCGTCCGTGGGGGGTCTCGGGGTCGGCCGCCCGCGTTCGTCGACCCAGATCCGGATCACGCTCCCGGCCTCCGTACCGCGCGGCACCTCGACGACACCGTGGTGCGCTCCACTCCCCGGGCGGCTCCAGGTCGCCTCGGCCGACGCGGCGCCCGACACACCGGACCGGGTGTCACTGGCGCTCGCCACCGCGTCGGCCACCGTGGTCGCACTCACCTGTCGCCGCTCCTCGTCGAGCACCCGACGGTGCTCGCCCGTCCACGTGGCCCAAGTGGCCACCACAGCCAGGACCAGCGCCACCAGCGCGGCGAAGGCTCCTTCCACCACCAGGCGGCTGCGGGCCCGGTCCGCAGGGCGGACCAGCGGCCTCGTGTCCCTGCCGGCAGCGCACACCAGGTGCCTCCACAGGGTGTCCCCGGCCACCCCGTGTGAACCGGGCACGGAGCGTTCGTCCGTCATGACGGGCCTCCCTCGTGGATCGTCCGGGAGAAGGCGATACCTGCGGGTGTTGTGTCGCTCCCTCCACCTTGGCGATGTCCCGCCGTCGCTCGTAGGGACAACCGTCCCCACCCTGGGGCCGGTCGGCCCAGGACGGACCGTCCAGGGCAGCCGCCACGACCCGTCGCGGGGTTCTCAGGCCGCCACCAGGTGATCGACGACTTCGGCGACGTCGGCAAGACCTTCTATCCGTTCGAGGAACCGCCGCGCGTCGGCCCGTTCCATCCGCCCCCACACGTCCACCGTCCCGTTGCGGACGGTGATCTCGACCGCGCTCCCGGCACCGGGGAACTCCTCCACGAGAATCCTGGACACGATCTCTTCACGGATGCCCTCGTCGTCCCTCACGAGAGACGCCAGAAGGGCGTTCCTGCGCACGACACCGACGAGGTGCCCGCCCTCGTCGGTGACAGGCATCCTCTTCAGCCGGGAGAGCGCCGCCAGCCACGCCGCCTCGGCGACGGTGGACTCGGGGAAGACCGTGATGGCAGGAGCGGTCATCAGGTCCTCCGCCGTTTCCGCGCGGGCACTCTCGTTCAGGCGCCGGCGAGCGAGGGTACCCGCCACGCCGGGCCGGTGACCGGTCGCCTCGACCGCCGCCTTGGCCAGCAGGTCCGATTCCGACACCACACCCATCACCCGGCCCTCCGGGTCTGTCACGGGCAGCGATCCCACTCCGGCGTCGGTGAGTGCTCGGGCGATGGCCATGAATGCGGAGTCTCCCGGCACCGATGCGACAGCGGCCTCCATGACATCTCGGACCAGCAGCGGGTCGGCTTCCACATCGGACGCCGACCGTGCCCGGTGGCCCGTGCGCGCGGGCCGGGCCGGTGCCCCGCCGCCCGCCGAACTGCGGGGCTCCTGGTGCCGGGCGGACGCCGCCGCCATCGCACCGATGTACCGGAGCAGCATGTCCTCCCGCAGGGGTTCGTCGATTCGGCTCGCTCTTCCGGGTACCGCACGGCGCGCTTCGACACCGGCGGCGGGGCTCTCGCGATCGGTCATGGCCGACTCCCTCGTCCGGAGGGTCTCCCCCGCTCTCCCATTGTCGCCTTGCGCGGGAGCCGGGCGCCCGGGCCGTTCAGCCCTTCCGCTGAGCGTTTCGGAGGCTGCCGCCGCCGCTTCCGACGGGCATGCCGTGCGTGTCGGGCCCTTCCTCGTATCTCCGCACCGGAATGCTGGCGTCATGAACACCGCCGTCGCGGTGGCGGCCGCTCTGCTGTCCGCCCTGAGCTTCGGTGTCGGATCGGTACTTCAGCAGCAGGCGGCGCGTGAGGCCCCCGCGTCGGACTCCCTCCGGCTCCGACTGCTGCTCGAGCTGGCCCGTCGCCCGAAATGGCTGACCGGGATGGGACTCGTCGTCGCCTCGTACGCACTGCTCGGCCTGGCCCTGGCCGCCGGCCGTCTGGTCCTGGTCCAGCCGCTCGCCGCGACGGACCTCGTCTTCGCCCTGCCGTTCCTCGCCTGGCGACGCGGCATCTCCCTGACGCGTCCGGAGGCAGCGGGAATCGTGTGCACGGCGGGCGGTGTGGCCATGTTCCTGACGGTCCTTCCGCCGCCCGCCCACGGGGCGGTTCCGGACATCGCCGACTGGGTGCCCGTGCTCGCCGCCGTCGGCGGCGCCGTGGTGCTGCTGGCCCCCGCCGGCCTGCGGCGGCGCGGCAGTACGAGGACCGCGCTGTTCGCGGTCTGCGCGGCGCTCCTGTTCGCTCTCCTCGACAGCCTGACCAAGAGCACGGCCGACAGGTTCCAGACCCAGGGCGCCGGCGCGTTCCTCGCGTGGGAGCCCTACTCGCTGATCGTCATCGGAGTTCTGGGCCTGACCATGTCGCAGAGCGCGTACCAGGCGGGCTCCCTGGCCATCAGCCTGCCGATCATCGACACCCTCGAACCGATCTGCGCCGTACTGATCGGCATCGCCGTCTTCGGCGAACGGCTCGCGCAGTCTCCTCCGGCACTGGCCGTGCAGATGCTGGGAGCGGCCGTGGCGGTGACGGGCATCCTCCTCCTCGACCGCTCGCCCCTGGCTCGTGCCTGAAGAGCGGCACCCGGCCCGTGCCGTTCCCGGAGACGGGACGACCGTCGTACGCCCCGGGTCGGCAGAACGACCGGTCCCTGCGGGTCCGACGGTCCGAACGTCCCCATGCAGGGACGTATGGCCCTTCTCCCTTGCGAACACTGTCGGTGACAGTGGGACGAGTAGGCGCCGGCCCGCAGAGGGGGCCGGCACGTCGCCGCGGAAGCAGCCATGACCGACTACGTGTACGACTTCGCCCAGGGCGGCCGCGACATGGCCGAGCTCCTTGGGAACAAGGGCGCGAACCTCGCGGAGATGACCCGCCTGGGCCTGCCCGTGCCGAGAGGGTTCACCATCACCACCGAGGCCTGCCGGGTCTTCCTGTCGAGCGGCGAACCGCCGCCCGAACTGGAGCACCAGATCGCCGAGCACGTGTCCGCCCTGGAGCGGGCCGCCGGAAAGCGGCTCGGTCAGGCGGACGACCCACTGCTCCTCTCGGTCAGGTCCGGAGCCCGAGTCTCGATGCCCGGAATGATGGAGACCATCCTCGACATCGGACTCAACGACTACTCGGTGCTCGGGCTGGCCAAGTCGTCCGAGAGAGAGCGATTCGCCTGGGACTCCTACCGGCGGCTGGTGCAGATGTTCGGCGGCACGGTGATGGGCGTGGACAACTCGCTCTTCGAGGAGACGCTCACGCGCATCGAGGAACAGCACCACGTCCCCGACGACAGCCGCCTGGACGTCTGCGACCTCATCAGGACCGTCGAGTCGTTCAAGGACCTGATCGCCGAGCGGTCGGGCCTCGAGTTCCCCCAGTCGCCCGCCGAACAGCTGCGGCAGGCCGTCCTGGCCGTGTTCGCCTCCTGGAACGGGGAGCGCGCGAGGCTGTACCGGCGCCGCGAGCGCATCCCGGACGATCTGGGGACCGCGGTGACCGTTCAGACCATGGTCTTCGGCAACCTGGGCCGGGACTCGGGGAGCGGTGTGGCCTTCACCCGGGACCCGGCCACGGGTCGCAAGGGGGTGTACGGCGACTACCTTCCGAGCGCCCAGGGCGAGGACGTCGTCTCCGGAGTGCGCAACGCGGTGCCCCTCCAGGAGCTGGCCGCTCTGGACCCGGCGTCGTTCGGGCGGCTTCAGGAGTACCTGGCCCGGCTGGAGAGCCACTACCACGACCTGTGCGACGTCGAGTTCACGATCGAACGTGGCAAGCTCTGGATGCTTCAGACACGCGTCGGCAAGCGCACCGCCCGGGCGGCCTTCACCATCGCCTCGGACATGGCCGACGAGGGCCTGATCACGCACCGTCAGGCTTTGGCTCGCGTCGACGGTGAGCAGCTCACCCGACTCATGTTCCCGCGCTTCGACGCCGCCGGCACGGCCGACGTGGTCGCCCGGGGCGTGCCCGCCTCCCCGGGAGCGGCGGTGGGAGCGGTCGTCTTCGACTCGGCCGAGGCCGTGCGCAGGGCGGACGCCGGGGAGAAGGTGGTGCTCGTCCGGAACGAGACCACCGCCGACGACCTGCCCGGCATGATCGCCGCAGAAGCCGTTCTCACCACTCGCGGAGGGAAGACGAGCCACGCGGCGGTGGTCGCACGGGGCATGGGGAAGGTGTGCGTCTGCGGGGCGGAGGACATGATCGTGGACGTCCGTGCACGCTGCCTCGTCGTCGACGGCCTGACCGTCGGCGAGGGTTCGGTCGTCTCCGTGGACGGCTCCGAGGGGACCGTCCGCCTCGGAGCCGTACCTCTGGTCGAGTCCCAGGTCGTGCGGTACTTCGACGGCGGTGCGCCCCCGGACGCTGCCGCGCAGGACTTCGTACGCCATGTGCACCGGCTCATGCTGCAGGCCGACGCGGCACGGCGCCTGGAGGTGAGGGCGAACGCGGACACCCCGCAGGACGCGGCCCGCGCACGCCGTTTCGGGGCCGAGGGAATCGGGCTCTGCCGCACCGAGCACATGTTCCTGGGGGACCGGCGCCGGCTCGTCGAGGACATGATCCTCGCGGAGGGCGACGCGGAACGGGATGCCGCTCTCGCCGCGCTCCTGCCCCTGCAGCGTGCGGACTTCACCGGCATTCTGGAGGCGATGGACGGACTGCCTGTGACCATCCGTCTGCTGGACCCGCCGCTGCACGAGTTCCTGCCCGACCGCACGGATCTGGCCGTCCGCGTCGCCCGGAGGGACGCGGTCGGGGATCCGCCCGATGAGCGCGACTCGGCGTTGCTCGCGGCCGTCTCCCGTATGCACGAGAGGAATCCGATGCTCGGGCTGCGGGGCGTCAGGCTGGGACTGGTCGTTCCCGGGCTGTTCGCCATGCAGGTGCGCGCGATCGCCGAGGCGGTCGTGGAGCGGATGCGGGCAGGCGGGACTCCACGCGCCGAGATCATGGTTCCGCTGGTGGACGCGGTGGAGGAGCTGCGCCTCGTCAGGGAGGAGGCCGAACGGGTCCTGGCGGCCGTCTCCGCGGAGACGGGCATGGACGTCACATGCCCGGTCGGCACGATGATCGAGCTGCCGAGGGCGGCTCTCACCGCGGGCCGGATCGCCCGGGAGGCCGCGTTCTTCTCGTTCGGCACGAACGATCTCACCCAGACGACCTGGGGCTTCTCACGCGACGACGTGGAGGCCGCCTTCTTCTCCGCCTACCTGCAGAAGGGCGTGTTCCCGGCGTCGCCGTTCGAGACCGTCGACCGCGAGGGCGTGGGCCGGCTGGTACGGATCGCGGTCACCGAGGGCCGCGCGGTACGCCCCGAGTTGGAGCTCGGTGTGTGTGGAGAACACGGAGGCGATCCGGCGTCGGTGCACTTCTTCCACGAGGTGGGGCTCGACTACGTTTCCTGCTCGCCGTTCCGCGTACCGATCGCACGTCTGGAAGCGGGCAGGGCTGCCGTATCGGAGGGCGTCACGGCCGGCTGAGCACCTGCCGCACTGCGCCGGGGGCCGCAAAAGTACGGCGGCCCGGGTTGAGGCGTCCCGACGGGTGCAGGGGCGGCTCGACCGGGCGTGGAGAGTGCCACGGGCGCATGATGAGAGGGGAGGCCCGAGCACGTAGGTGGCAACCACCGCAGGTCCGGCCACCGGCCCGGCCGCGGCGATCGCGGGGCCGTCGCCTGCCGGTCCCGTGCCCACAGTCCGGCAACCGCCTGAGCCCAACCGGTGTCCCGCAGCGCAGAGGAGGCTGACCATGACCCGAACCTCGACCCTCGAGCGCAGCCAGTGGCAGGGCGCTCTCGACGGCGTCACGGCCGACCACGACGGAAGACTCGTCACCGTCGAACTGCTGGACGCCTCGGTCGGGCACCAGTACGAGGCGGAGCGCATGCCGTTCGCCGACCTCTCCTACGACCCCAAGGACGATGTGGTGATCGTCGCCGTCGGCGGGAAGACGCCGCGCTATCCGGTGGTGCTGCGCCATATGGTGGCCCACCCCAAGGAGATCGACATCGCCACGAAGGACATTCCGGAAACCGCCGTACGGATCGTCGCGCCGGACGACACAGCCACTTTGATCACCTTCTTCCCGGCGGAATAGCGGGCGGGCCCCACAGCACAACGGCCGTGCACCCGGAGGTGGGAAGCCGCGGCCGGGACGGCTTCCGCCGGGCGCTGCTTGGCTCGGCGAGCCATCGGTGCGCCGTCCACGCCACATGCCCGGTCCTGATCGTGCGCCCGGAGACCGAAGCCCCGGAGGGTGAGGACGGGGCACTGATCGGTGGGCGAGTTGCACCGCTCTCCGGCCTCGGTCCACGGTCCTGTCACCGCGACCGTCATCCCTGAACGCGCCACCGCGAGGCGCGAAGAGGAGGCCGTGTCGAGAGCAGCGAGCACCGTCGGTGTCGGCCCGGTGCGGCGCACTCCGCACGACGCCTGGGGCGGTGTGGCACATCCCCCGCGCCGCACTGGCGCGCGCTCGAACGTCAGCGGTCGTCTGCCGCGGGCGCGGGGCGGTCGAACTCGCAGCGGACGTCGACGACCCCCTCGACGGACCCGGCCAGTCGGCCGACGACGGCGACGAGGCCGCTGTCGTCGAGCGTTCCGCCGAGCGTGACGACCCCGTCCTCCACGTCGACCCGTACCCCGGGACGGCGGTCCGCGAAGAGGCGGTCGACGAGATCCCGGACTTCCACCGCGATGTCGTCGTCGGGGCGGAGGAACACCTTGAGGAGGTCCGCCCGGCTGACGATGCCCCTCAGAACGCCGTGCGCGTCCACGACGGGCAGGCGCTTCACATGCTGCCGGGCCATGAGGCGAGCCGCGTGGGGCAGGGTGGCGCCGGCCCGAACCGTGACCGGCGGAGCGCTCATGAGGTCCTCGGCCCTGACGGCTCCGGCCCTTTCGGCGTCCGGGCGGGGCAGTTGGTCCACGCGGGCCGGATCGGTGCCGCGGACCTCCTCCTTCCGGAGCAGGTCGGCTTCGGACACGACACCGACCACGCGCCTTTCGTCGTCGACGACCGGGACGGCGGTCACGCTCCACCGCCCCATGGCGGCCACGATGTCCTTGAACCGCGCGTGAGGGGCCACCGCAACGACGTTCTTCGTCATCACGTCTTCGACGGAGCGCGGGGCGGAGGACCTCATGGTGCGCCTCACTGAGGAGCTGGCTGACGACAGGGACGGTAGCGCCTTGTGCCACCCTTCCACGGGCCGGTGGCCTCCGGGATGGGCCGACAGGGGCCGCCTCGGGACCGTCCGGCCCAAGCGTCCCGTGCTCGGTGCAGGACACCCTGACGGTGCAGGACCCGGAGCGGGCGACGACGTGACTCCGCACCGCGTCGCACCGGATGCGTGCCGGGGAAGCCCGCTGCGGGCCACGACCCTGATGCCCGACGAGGGGAGGCGGACCCGCGATGCCCAGTACATCCGCACACGGTTCCACCGCCGGACAGTCGCCGCACCCGCGCACCGACATGGGCCGCCGGCTCGCCGCCCGGCGCGAACAACTGGGACTGACCCGGGAGGAGGTGGCGGCGCGCAGTGGGGCGGCCGCCACCTATGTCCAGTACCTGGAGGAGCAGCCCGCGGCGCCCGACACGGCCACGTTGCAGCAGATCGCCGCCGCCCTGGAGACGACGGTGGCCGAACTGGCCGGGGGGACGGTGGACCAGCCGCCCGGGCTGGGCGCGGCCCTGCGGGACGCGGGACTGGCCGAGCTCGACGAGTCGGAGTGCCGGTCCCTGCTGTCCGGCCATGGTGTCGGGCGGATCGGAGTGCTCACGCCGGAAGGGCCGGCGGTGGTACCGGTGAACTACGTGGTCGACGGGACCGACATCGCCTTCCGTACAGCGCTGGGCAAGGTGCCCGCCTTCGCCGCGGGAAGCGAGGTCGCCTTCGAGGTGGACCGTATCGACGACGCCTTCAGCCGGGGGTGGAGCGTCCTGGCCGTGGGAACGGCGCGCGCCGTCACCGAGGAGGCCGCGGTCCGCCGGCTGACGGAACTGGCCCCGTCCTCACCCTGGGCCGGCGGGCAGCGCGACCTGTGGGTGGAACTCACGCCGTCCCGCGTCACCGGGCGCAGGATCGTCGCAGCGGACGGCTGACTCGGAGGGCCTCGGTCCGGCGGATCCGGCATCACCGGCGAGCAGTCGGGACGCGTCGGACGAGAGGCCGGACGGCGACCGCTCCGCTCGTTCGGCAGTGGTGCGGTGGGCCCGTCGGCGGTTCCCGACACTGGCGGTGACGCGGTGCGGGGCGGAACAGCGACGAGTGCCGCCCGGGACGACGGCAGGATCCGGAGGACCGCCGCACCGCGGCGTCGCCCGCGGCGCCGGGACCCGCCCGCTCGACCGGCCTCTCCTCACCGCGGGGTGTCCTCCCGACACCACGACGCGACCGCACGCGGGCTGCCGCGAGAGCCGAACGGCCCCGTGCGGGGTCGGCAGGCCCGGTCCCCGGACGGGAGTCAACCCTTCCGAGCGAGCATCCGCCTGACGGCCTCCTCGATCCCGTTCCGCGTCCTGGCCGTCAGGGCGGCCAGGCGTGGCGAGACGACGGGACGTGGTGGGGGCTGCGCGCCGCGGATACGGCGTGCCCTCTCGGGCAGGGACGACAGGTCGGCCGCGAAGCGCGCCCGGGCCGCCGCCAGCGTGTCCGGTGGCCCGGTTCTCCGGCCGCCCCGCATGACGGTGTGCAGCAGGGGCTCCCCGCCGTCCGGTGGCTCCTCGCCCGCCAGCCCCACGACGTCCCGGCAGCCCGGCCCGCGGAACACCTGCTTGGGGGCGGGCGCGGTGGCCTTCGCCGAGGACAGTTTCATGACCGGTCGCCCGGCGTACTCGACGAGTTTGTAGGCCGCGTCCAGATACGGTGCGTCCGCGGCGGTCCCCACCTTGGTGCCCACCGCGTACACGTCGATCGGCGCACCGCTGCGCACCAGTGCGCCGACCGCGTACTCGTCGAGGCCGCCACTGGCGATGATGCGGACGTCGGGCAGCCCGGCCCGGTCGAGAATCCCCCGTGCCCGGTGGGCCAGGGCCCCCAGGTCCCCGCTGTCCAGGCGGACGGCGCACCCTGGTCCCCTCCGGATGTCGGCCAGCACCCGGGCTGCCGTCCTGACACCGAGGTCGGTGTCGTAGGTGTCGACCAGGAATGTCACCGGCCCGGGGTGCGCGCGGGCGAAGGCTCTGAATGCCTCCTCCTCACTGGGGAAGGCCTCGACGTAGGAGTGGGCCATGGTCCCGGATGCCGGTATCCCGAGTTCCGCCGCGGCGGCCACGTTGCTGGTGCCTGCGAAACCGACCATCGCGGCGACGCGTGCGGCCTGGAACCCCGCCTGCGGACCGTGCGTCCGCCGCAGGGAGAAGTCCACGACCGGCCGTCCGGCGGCGGCGATGACACAGCGCGCGGCCTTCGAGGCGACGACGGTCTGATGGCAGATCTGTGCCAGCAGGTAGGTTTCCACGAACTGGGCCTGCGGCAACGGCGCGGTGACCTCCATCAGCGGCTCGCCGGCGAACACCAGCCGGCCCTCGGGCACCGCACGCACGTCGCCGAGGAACTCCATGGCGAGCAGCCCTTCCAGGTCCTCGGCCGGACGGTGCAGCGTCGCGGCGAAGTCCCGTACGTCCTGCGGCCCCACCCGGAGGCGGGCGAGATAGTCCAGGGAGGGTTCGAGGCCGGCGGCGACGAGAAAGCCCCGCTCAGGTGGCAGGTCCCGGACGAACAGACTGAACGTCGCGGGCCGGTCCATGCCTTCACGAAGGTAGGACATGGCCATGGTGACCTCGTACAGGTCGGTGGTGGTCGCGTCGGTCACGGCGAGCACCCTCCTCGAAGTGCGCGTCACGGGACGAGCGGTCCGGGACTCCGAGCGATCGTGCGGCGTCCCTTCGGATCCCGCCCCGAGCGGTTGCGGCCATGGGGAACGCGGTTCCAGCGTGCGCCGGTGCCACCCCCACCGGGCAGGGCTGAACGGCCCCCGGCCGGAACCGACCGGCCCCCGCCCGACGCGGCCGGAACGGGCACGATGGGGATGGGCTCGGAGCCGCGTTCGTCCCAGGCTCCGAGCCGGCTCTCGAGCCGCGGCCCCGTCCGGGACGGGGCCGGCGGGACCGTCGCCTCCGCGGTACGGGCCCGAGACCACCCGGCCCAACCGACGGGAGGGCGAGCGTGACCTCTCATCCCACGCGGATCATGCCGTCCGACGACACACGGCCGACCGGTCTGACGGACGAGGAGGCGGCGCGCCGACTGCGCGAGTACGGGCGGAACGAGGTGGCCACACGTCCGAGACTGCCCCTGTACGTTCGCGTGCTGGGCCAGCTCCGCGATCCGCTGATCATGGTTCTGCTCGGCGCGATCGTGCTGACCGTCGCGATCGGGGACCATGCCGACTCCGTGGTGATCGCCCTGGTCGTCGTCGTCAACACCACTGTGGGGGTCGTCCAGGAGATCAGGGCCGACAACGCCGTCGCGGCGCTCTCGGCGCTGTCCGCACCGGCCGCACGTGTGGTGCGCGAGGGAACCGACCGGGAGGTGCCGGCGACGGACGTCGTGCCGGGGGACGTGCTGCTGCTCGGTGAGGGCGACATCGTGGCTGCCGACGCACGTCTGCTCCGGTCGTCGTCACTGCTGGTGGACGAGTCCATGCTGACCGGGGAGTCCGTCCCGGTCGACAAGGACGTCCGCTCGCGGAAACCGGGCGCCTCCGCCCTCGGTGCCGGGACCGTCGCCGTCAGGGGCAGGGCCGTGGCCGAGGTCGTCGCCACGGGCGAGAGCAGCGCACTGGGCCGGATCGCGTCCCTCCTGGAGGGCCGGACCGGGCCCACTCCTCTGCAGCGCCGGCTCGCGGCACTGGGCCGGGTGCTGGCTCTCGTCACGGTGGCCCTGTGCGTGCTGGTCTTCGCCCTCGGGCTGCTCCGGGGTCTCCCGCCGGCCACGATGGCGGTGACGGCGATCAGTCTCGCCGTCGCCGCCGTACCGGAGTCGCTGCCGGCCGTCGTGACGCTCGCGCTCGCGCTGGGCGCGCGGCGGATGGCGGCACGGCATGCGGTGGTGCGCCGGCTGCCCGCCGTCGAGACGCTCGGTTCCGTGACCGTGCTGGCCACCGACAAGACCGGGACGCTCACCGAGGGCCGGATGGTGGTGGAGCAGATCTGGACTCCCCGTGGGCTGGTGGCGTTCACCGGGGTCGGGTACGAGCCGAGGGGCGAGGTGCGCGTCAGCGGAAGAACGGCGACTGCCGCGGAACTCGAACCCGTTCGTGAGCTGCTGACGGTCGCGGCGCTGTGCAACGACGCCGCCCTCCGGCCGCCCGGCGGCGCGGAAGGCTCCGGGGACCGCTGGACCGCGGTCGGGGACCCGACCGAAGCCGCGCTGCTGACCGCGGCTGTGAAGGCGGGGTGCGAGGAGCGGCGCCTCCTGCGGGAGAGATTCCCCAGGACCGACGAGGCGCCGTTCGACAGTCTCAGGAAACGGATGACCACCGTGCACAGGGCGCCTTCCGGGCGGTCGCTCGTCTGCCTCAAGGGCGCGCCGGAGGCGGTGCTCGATCCCACCGTGCTGGACGAGGGCCCCGAGCCGGTCGCCGAAGCACGGCGAGAGGCGGCGCGCCTGGCGTCCCGTGGCTTCCGCGTCCTCGCGGTGGCCTCAAGGACGTGCTCCGGGCGGCCGCCGAGGGCCTCGGAAGCGGAGCACGGCCTGCGGCTCCTCGGCCTGGCCGCCATCAGCGACCCCCCGAAACCGGCCGCGACCGCGACCCTCGCGGCCTGCCGCGCCGCCGGGATCGTCCCCGTCCTGGTCACCGGGGACCATCCGGCGACCGCCCGCGCGCTGGCCGCACGGGTCGGGCTCGTGGACCCGGGGAACACCGAGGGGGCGGTCGCCACGGGAGCGGACCTGGCGGCCGGCCGCATCGCCGATCCGACCGCGGTGACGGTCTTCGCCCGTACGGACCCGCAGCAGAAGCTGGACATCGTCGAGGCGTGGCACGCCCGTGGCCATGTGACGGCCATGACCGGCGACGGCGTCAACGACGGCCCCGCTCTGCACGCCGCGGACATCGGCGTGGCCATGGGCCGCCGGGGCACCGAGGTCGCGCGTCAGTCGGCCGACCTGGTACTCACCGATGACGAACTCACCACCGTGGTGGCCGCTGTCGAGGAGGGGCGTCGGGTGTACGACAACATCCGCAGGTTCCTCGTCTACGCCCTCGCCGGCGGCACGGCGGAGATCCTGGTGATGCTCGTCGGGCCCCTGCTGGGGCTGGCCCTGCCGCTTCGGGCCGGCCAGATCCTGTGGATCAATCTCCTGACCCACGGCCTGACCGGCGTCGCGGTCGGAGCGGAGCCCGTGTCCCCACAGGCGATGCACCGGCCGCCCCGCCCGCCGCACCAGCATGTGATGGGTCACGGTCTGTGGCAACGCGTGCTCTTCCTGGGCACCGTGGTGACCGCGGTCTGTCTGGCCGCCGGACTCGTCGCGCGTGCCGCCGGCTCCCCCTGGCAGACCGTGCTCTTCCTCTCCCTGCTGGCGGCCCAGCTGGGGGTCGTACTGGCCTTGCGCGGCCGCCTGTTCACGCGCGAGAACCTCTTCCTCCCGCTGTCGGTACTGGCGTCGGCGGCCCTGGGCGTGGCCGCGGTGTACGTGCCGTTCCTGCGGTCGGTTCTGGAGACGCGCCCTCTGGACGCGGCGGAGGTGGGACTCGCGTGCGCTGCGGGCCTGCTCGGCTTCGCCGCGGCGCGCTTGAGCCGGCAGGCGTGGGTGGCGCGGCTCACCGGGCACGCGGCCGGGGATCCGCACCGCGCGCCCCGGCCGTGAGTGACCCGCGTGGCCCGTACCCTCAAGGACCGGCGCACAGGGGCCGCTTGAGGGGGGAGCGGTGACGTGGGTGGGACGCGTACTTCCCCTGTGCGACGTGGCGGGAGAACGCGTGGGCGAGGACTTCGACGCGGCGAGGTGCGTGCCCCGCCTGCGGCTCAGTCCTCCCTGCCTCGTTGCGCGGGACGAGCGGCGCTCCCGGTCAGATCCACGCGGATGTCCACCACGCCTTCGACCGCGCGGACGGCCTTGGCCAGCAGCGGGACCAGTCGGCGGTCCCGGAGTTCCCCGCTGAGGGTGACCACTCCGTCCGTGACGGACACCTCCACTCCGACAGCAGCCGGTAGGTCCGCGAGGACGTGGCGACGGACGTCCTCGGCGAGGTCCTCGTCCGTGCGCAGGAACACTTTCAGCAGGTCGCTGCGGCTGACCACGCCCTCCAGCATGCCGACCCGGTCGACCACCGGGAGCCGCTTCACCCGGCGCCGTGCCATGATCCGAGCGGCCTCCGCGACGGTCGCCCCCGGGTGGACGGTGACCGCGGGGCTCGACATGAGTTCACCGGCGGTCACCGCACCCGCCTTCCACAGGTCCGGCCGGGCCCCTTCGCCGAGCGTGGGGGCGTCGGTACGGAACTCCTCCTTCGGCAGGAGGTCGGCTTCGGACACCACGCCGATGACCCTCCCGTCGCCCTCGACGACCGGCAGGGCACTGACCTTCCACTGGTCCATCAGCTCCACGATCTCCTTGTACGCGGCATGACGCCCCACCGCGACCGCGGTGTGGGTCATGACGTCGCTCACCGTGCTCGGGGAATCGGTCATGGCAGTGCCCCTTCCTGTGTGGCGGGACTCCCCCGGGGCGGCCCCTCCTCGGCAGCGGGCCGCCTCGTGGCGGACGCGCTCCACGGCGTCCGCACAGGTGACGCGAGGTGCCGTCGCACCCGCCCCCAGTCCCTTCCACCACGCTGGCCCTGCCCGGGGGCCGGGCACATGGGCCGAACGGCCCGCCGGGCAGGGCTGCCCCGCCCTGCCCGGCGGGCCGCCCCCACGCTGTGTGGTGACGGGTCGTGGCGGGGCCGGGCGGCGAGCGGCCGAGTCGGACGCCGGCGGCCTCAGGGAGCCCGGAGCGAGCAGGCGGCCCTGTACTCCGGCCCGGGCTGCGGCGCGGACGGACCCGGACGGCGACGTGTGCGGGGAGGCGCGCGTCGTCGACGAGGCGAGAGACGGCCCGTCGGCAAACGCGTGGTTTCCTCATGTTCGTCACGTCGAGTCTGATTCAGGGAGACTCCATATGGAACTGGTAGCCCGCACGGCGGTCATCGGGATCGGTAACGAGTTCCGCCGGGACGACGGGGTCGGGTGGGCCGTCGTCACCGCGCTGGAGGACCGGGCCGCGCGGCAGCCGCTGTCCCGGGCCACCGTGCTGGCGCGGTCCGACGGGGATCCCGGCCGGCTGATCGGCCTCTGGGAGGACACCGCCCTGGCAGTGGTCGTCGATGCGTGCTTCCCCCCGTCGGCGCAGCCGGGGCGTACGCACCGGTGGTCCGGAAACCCCGACGGCTCCTTCCACCCGGCCGGTCCGGCACGGCACAGCACGCACGGACTCGGCCTCGCCGAGGCGGTCCGGCTCGGCGACGTTCTCGGGCGCGGTCCCGGCCGTCTCGTCGTGTACGCGGTGGAGGGAGCGGACCGTGCGCTGGGCACGGGGCTCACCCCGGCGGTGGCACGCGCCGTGCCGGTTCTGGTCCGGCGGATCGAGGCGGACATCCGCCGCGACGGCGAGGCTCGGGCCCACGGTCCGCGGGACGGGTGAGCACCGGCAGCCACCGCCCCGGGGGGACGGGCCCGCGCCAAGGACACGCCGGACCCATATCGGAGCCGGAGAGGCACGCACCTGACACCCTGTCCACGACCGACAGCACACCGTACGGCCGTGTCCAGCGGACCGTGGCGGAGGAGTCTGTGCCTCCCGGGCCGAACGGCCCCCGGACGAGGGGCGAACCATGACGGACCCCCAGAACACCGGTGCGGTACCCGGCGCTCCGGCCGGGGCGGTACTCGACCGCGAGGGACTGGACGAACTCGTCCGCGTCCTGGTGCGCCGCGGCCGCACGGTGATCGGTCCCACCGTCCGTGACGGCGCCATCGTCCTGGACGAGCTCGAGTCGGCCGAAGCGCTGCCGTACGGCTGGGGGGTCGAACTCGAGGCGGGGCGGTACCGGGTCCGCCGACGTGCCGACGGGGCCGCCTTCGCGCACAGTGCGGGGCCGCAGTCGTGGAAGTCGTTCCTCCATCCGGAGCGTGTTCGTCAGTGGAGCGCCGACCGCCGTTCCGACGGCGGTCTGACCGTCCGCCCGGAGGCACCCAGGAGCATCTCGTACGCCTTCCTCGGCGTGAGGCCCTGTGATCTGCGGGCCATTCGGATCCTCGACCGGGTGATGGCCGGCGGCCGCTACCGTGACCCCGCCTACCTCTCCCGGCGAACGGGTGCCTTCCTGATCGCGGTCGAGTGCACCGAGCCGGGTGCCACCTGCTTCTGCGTCTCGATGGGCACGGGCCCGGCCGCGGACGCCGGGTACGACCTCGCGCTCACCGAGGTCGTGGACGCCGCCGGCCACCGCTTCCTGTGCCGCAGCGGAAGCCCGGAGGGTGCGGCGGTGCTCGCGGAGCTCCCGCACCGCGACGCCGACGAGCCCACCCGCGCGGCAGCCGCCTCCGCGGTGAGCGAGGCGGCCGAACGCATGGGCCGGTCCATGCCGCCGGTGGACCTGCGCACACTGATGCGGGACACCCTGGAGGCGGACCGCTGGGACGACGTCACGGCCAGATGTCTGAGCTGCGGCAACTGCACCATGGTCTGCCCCACCTGCTTCTGCACGACCACCGAGGACGTGACCGACCTGACCGGCGACCACGCGGAGCGGTGGCGCCGCTGGGACTCCTGCTACGACCTGGACTTCTCGCTCCTCCACGGCGGCCCGGTCCGGGCCACCCCCCGCAGCCGCTACCGCCAGTGGCTCACCCACAAACTGGGCACGTGGCACGACCAGTTCGACAGCTCCGGCTGCGTCGGCTGCGGCCGGTGCATCGTCTGGTGCCCCACCGGCATCGACCTCACCGAAGAGGCACATGCCCTCCACCGGGAGGCCACGCGGACGGAGGGCGCACCGTGACCCCGCAGACGGACGAACCCGCCGGCGAACGGACGCTCACGGCCCTGCCCGCCGAGCACCGTGCTCGGTTGATGGCCCTCGCCCGCGAAGCCGCCTTCCCGGGCGCCACGCGGATCTTCGAGGAGGGCGGGGAGGCGGACCGCTTCTGGATCATCCGTTCGGGCACCGTCGCGCTCGACGTCCATGTTCCCGGGCGCGGTCAGGCCGTCGTCGAGACCATCGGCAGGGGCGCCCTGCTCGGCTGGTCGTGGCTGTACCCGCCCCGGCGCTGGCACCTCGGCGCAGAGACCCGGGGCCCCGTACGGGCATGGGAGTTCGACGCCGTCGCCGTGCGCGGCCTGTGTGCCGAACGCCCCGAGCTGGGGCTGGCGTTGGTCACCGCCGTCGCCGAGACCATCGGCGACCGGCTCAGGGCGACCCGCACCCGACTGCTCGACCTGTACGGGCCGCCGGGATCGCCGGGGAACGGGAACGGGACCGAGCCATGACCCTCGCTCCCCTCCCCTACCGCGTCGTGGACCGCCGGGACGAGACGCACGACACCGTCACGCTCGTCCTGGAGCCGGCCGCAGAGGCTCTGAGCCCTTTCGCCCCGGGCCAGTTCGCGATGCTCTACGCGTTCGGGGTCGGCGAGGTCCCCGTCTCCGTCTCCCGGACACCCGACGCGCGGCGGTTGACGCACACGGTGCGCGCCGTCGGGGCCGTCACCCGTGCGCTGTGCGGCCTGCGGACCGGTGCGTGGGTCGGGGTGCGCGGCCCGTTCGGAACGCACTGGGACCTGGCGGCCGCCCGTGGCCACGATCTTCTCGTCATCGCCGGCGGCATCGGGCTCGCGCCGTTGCGGCCCCTGGTCGACGCCGTTCTCGCCGACGCCCACGAGTACGGACGGCTGAACGTCCTCGCGGGTGCCCGGAGCCCGCGCGAGCTCCTGTACCAGGACGAGTTCCCCGCATGGGGGAGGCCGTTCGGCGCCGCGACGGTCGACCGGCCCGAGGACGACTGGACCGGCCGGGTCGGAGTCGTCACCACGCTGCTCGGGGAGGCGCGCTTCACGCCGGCGGACACGACCGCCTTCGTCTGCGGCCCCGAGGTCATGATGCGTGTGACCGCCCGCGATCTGATCCACCGGGGGGTCCGCCCCGACCGCGTCCAGGTCTCCCTCGAACGGAACATGCGCTGCGCCACCGGCCACTGCGGGCACTGCCAGCTCGGTCCCCTACTGCTCTGCCGCGACGGCCCGGTCGTCGGCTTCGACCGGGCCGAACCACTGCTCACCGTACGGGAACTGTGACATGAGCCTTTCCACCACGTCCCGGCCGCCGTCCCGCCCCCGACTGGGGGTGTTCAAGTTCGCCTCGTGCGACGGCTGCCAGCTCACCCTCCTCGACTGCGAGGACGAACTTCTCGGCATCGCCGACGCGCTGGAGATCGCCCATTTCCTGGAGGCGTCCGGTGACGTGGCGCCGGGCCCGTACGACCTGTCGCTCGTCGAAGGGTCCGTCAGCACCCCCGAACACGTAGAACGCCTGCGGCGCATCCGCGCCGAGTCCCGCCACCTCGTCACCATCGGCGCCTGTGCCACGGCCGGAGGGGTACAGGCGCTGCGCAACTACGCGGACGTCGGGGAGTACCTGGCGGCGGTCTACGCCCGGCCCGACTACATCGAGACCCTCGCCACCTCCACACCGATCTCCGCTCACGTACCGGTCGACTTCGAGCTGCGCGGCTGCCCCATCGACCGCGGGCAACTGGTGGAGGTCATCACCGCCTTCCTCACCGGACGGAAGCCCGGCATCCCGAACCACGCCGTCTGCTTCGCCTGCAAGCGGCGCGGCAACGTCTGCGTCACCGTCGCCCACGGCACGCCCTGCCTCGGCCCGGTCACCCACGCCGGGTGCGGCGCCCTGTGCCCGACGTACGGACGGGGCTGCTACGGCTGCTTCGGCCCGGCCGGCACGACCAACCTCCCCGCGCTGGTCCCCCTCATGCACCGCGACGGGATGGGCGACGAGGACATCGACAGGTTCCTGCACACGTTCAACGTCACCGCCTTCACCGCCGTGGAGGAGGAAGGACCCGGATGAACGAGCCGGCGAACCGGTCCCAGGTGCTGCGCGTCCCCGCCCTCAGCCGGGTCGAGGGGGAGACCGCACTGCACCTGCGCGTCCACGAGGGCACCGTCGAGGAGGCCCGGCTGAGCATCTACGAGGCTCCGCGGTTCTTCGAAGCCTTCCTGCGCGGCAGGTCCCACACCGAGCCCCCCGACCTCACCTCGCGCATCTGCGGGATCTGCCCCGTCGCCTACCAGCTGAGCGCCTGCCGGGCGATCGAGGACGTCTGCGGGGTCGCGGTCGACGGACAACTCGCCGCACTTCGCCGCCTGCTGTACTGCGGCGAGTGGATCGAGAGCCAGACGCTGCACATCCACCTCCTGCACGCCCCGGACTTCCTCGGCCACGACGACGTGATCGGCATGTCCCGCTCCCACCTGGCCCATGTCGAGCGCGGACTGCGGCTCAAGCAGACCGGCAACGCCGTCGTCGAACTGCTCGGGGGACGCGCGATCCACCCCGTCAACGTCCGTCTCGGAGGCTTCCACCGCACCCCGACCCGCGCCGAACTCCGTCCCCTCGCCGAACGGCTGCGTACCGCCCTCGACGACGCCCGCGACACCTTGCGCTGGGTCGCCGGCTTCGAGTTCCCCGACGCGGAGTGCGACGCCGACCTGCTCGCCCTCACCGAGCCGGGCACCTACGCGATCGAGTCCGGGACCCCGGCCGTCCTCCCCTACGACCGCACGCTCCCGCCACGCGGCTTCCCGCTGGGCGACTTCTCCGAGCACGTCACCGAGGAACAGGTCCCCCACTCCACGGCCCTCCACTCCCGGCTGGACGGCCGCAGACATCTCACCGGCTCCCTCGCCCGCTACGCGCTCAACGGCCACCTGCTCTCCCCGACGGCCCTCGAAGCAGCACGCGAAGCCGGGCTGGGCGCTCCCCCGCTGACGTCGGAGACGGAGGACGGCCGGCCGGGCGAGGTCTGCAGGAACCCGTACCGGAGCATCCTCGTCCGCGCCGTGGAGGTCCTCTACGCCGTGGAGGAGGCCCTCCGGATCATCGCGGTGTACGAGCGGCCCGCCCGGCCGTATGTGGAGGTGCCTGCCCGGGCGGGCGTCGGGCACGGTGCGACGGAGGCTCCGCGCGGGCTGCTCTACCACCGCTACGCCCTCGACGGCGAGGGACGCGTCACCGACGCCCGCATCGTGCCGCCGACCGCCCAGAACCAGGGCGCCATCGAGGAGGACCTGCGCAGGCTCGTCCAGGCCGGGCTGGACCGCGGTGAGGACTCCGAGGACGAACTCACCCGGCTGTGCGAACGTGCCGTCCGCAACCACGATCCGTGCATCTCGTGCTCGGCGCACTTCCTGGAACTGGACATCGTACGGACGCCGCGACCCGTCTGATCCGCTCGACCGTGCGACGGCCGAGCCGGCAGGGGCCGTTCGGCCCCGTCAGCCCTCGGCGCGACCGCGCCTCGCGGTCTACGCCGATGTGCGGTCGTCGGCCCCGAATGCCCGGGAGCGCCCCACACCGAGAAGTCCGTCGGGCTCGAGTGGACGATCGTCGCCACCCTGCCCCGAGTTCGTCGCCGCCCCGCCCCGACGTTCCAGGACCGGTCCGGTGGCCGCGGCGCGCAAGGGCGGGAGGGGCCCATCCGCTTCTCGCGGATCCTGATTGCGCGGTGCACGATGGTGTGTCGGCCACTTTCCACCGCTCCCCCGCGTCCCTCGCGGGCCCCTCCCGTCATCTTCAGGAAAGCAGCCGTCCCGGCGTGGCAACAGGACCGACCGGGCCGACGCGCCGGGCCGAACGGCCCCATCCGGCCCGCCGGTCACACCGCCCTCGTGTCCCGGCCCCGTCACACCGGCCGGGCGGGAGGCACGACCACCACCGGGCAGGAGGCCCGGTGCAGCAGGCCGTGCGGAACGGAGCCGAGCCGCATGCCGGCGAAGCCCTCACTTCCCCGGCGTCCGACGACGAGGGCCAGCGCGTGCTCGGCGACGCCGGCCAGTACCTCGACCGGGTGCCCGGGCAGTACCTCACGGCTCAGGGTGACGTCGGCCCACGCAGCGGACCGCCTCTCGGTCGCCGCGTACAGGTGGCGTTCACACGCCTCCATCGCGGCCTCCTCGTCCCAGAAGCCGAACCGCGGCCGCTGCCAGGCCCACACCGCGTGCACCGAGGCACCGGACCGCGCCGCGGCCCCGCAGGCGTAGTCCACCGCCGCGTCGGCCGACTCGCTGTCGTCCACCCCCACGACGACACGGGGCGGCTCCTCCACCGTGCGCTCGCCGTCCGGCACCACCACCACCGGGCAGGCGGCGTGGGCGCTCACCGGAACGACCGTCGAGGCCGCGCTGAGCACCTGGGCCAGGCGGCCCAGATGCCGTGACCCCAGAACGACCGACTGCGCGTGCCCGGACTTCCGTACCAGGACCGCTGCCGGGTTGCCCGGCTCCACGGACACCGTGACATCGAGCTGCGGATGGCGCTCCCGGGCTCGCCCGGCCGCCTTGTCGAGCGCTTCCTCACCGAGCGTGTGCACGGCCTTGTGATGTGCCGTCTCCTCGACGCCCCGGACGCGGTGGGTCACCGGCAGCACGGCGTGCACGAGATGGAGACGCGCTCCGCGGCGCGCGGCTTCGTCGGCGGCCCAGTCCAGAGCGGCCTCGGCGGGCTGTGCCGCGTCCACGCCGTACATGATCGGAAGTGCTCCGCCGTCGGACGTCATGGCTCCTCCAGCCGCTTGCGAACGAGTACCGGCCCCGCCGGACGAGGCCGGCACCTGCACGTTACGCAAAGTGAGGGCGCGGGACGAGGACCGTCCGGCCCGGTCCGGCGAGCTGTTCGTCCCGGCGGAACGGTCCGCTGGGACCATCGGGCCCCGCTACGGGCTGTTCGGCCCCTGCGGGCCGGGCGCGTTCGGCGGTTGACTGGTCGTGTCGTAACCGCAAGACCGAGGAGGCCGGATCATGGCTGTACTCGCACGCAAGCAGAGGTTCCCGTTCCCCGATCTGCCGGACTGGTTCGAGGACTTCCCCACCCGGTTCAGCATGCCGGCCATGGCGGATCTGCACACCATGAGGATCGAGGAGTACACGGAGGGCGGCAGGTACGTCATCCGCGCGGAGCTCCCGGGCATCGAGGTGAAGGATCTGGACGTGACCGTGGAGGACGGCATCCTCACCATCAAGGCGGAACGTACCGAGCGCGAGGTGGACAAACACCGCAGTGAGATCAGGTACGGATCGATCACCCGCGCTCTCGCTCTCCCGAAGAGCGCCGACGAGGGCGACGTCCGCGCCGAGTACACGGACGGCATGCTCACGGTGAGCGTGGGGCTGGGCGAGGAGAAGCCGGAACCCAAGCACATCGAGATCAAGCACGCCATGTGAACCGTGAGCACCGGCGGTGTCGTCCGGACGGGCCGCAGCATCCCGCACCGTCCGGTGACCCGCACCAAGGCCCGGGTCACCGGTGTTCCACCGCTCTGGCTCCGGGCCCGGGGAGAGTGTCCTCTCACCGCCTCTGCTCATCCCGTGGACCACAGCCCCTAAACAGGCCCACCGGGAGGGGTGATGACGAAGCACAGCAAGGTCGGGGGCCTGATGACGGGGGAGGTCGTCTCCGTCGTACCGTCAACGCCGTTCAAGGAGGTCGCCAAGCGGCTCGCGGAGCACGACATCAGCGGTCTGCCGGTCCTCGACGAGGACGACCGGGTGGTGGGTGTGGTGTCCGAGACCGACCTTCTGGTGCGCCAGGCCCTGGCCGCGGACGCGGTGTGCGGAACGCGGCGGCCCGGACCGGGAGCCGGCACACCGGGCCGCGACGAGGGCGACGCGATCACGGCGGGCCGGCTGATGTCGGCACCGGCGGTCACCGTCCACGCGGACGAGACCGTCGCGGCCGCCGCCCGCACCATGCTGCGGCGCTGTGTCGACCGACTGCCGGTGGTCGACGACGAGGACCGGCTCGTCGGCATCGTCACCCGGCGTGATCTCCTTGTCGTGTTCCTCCGCCCGGATCCGGAGATCCGCCGGCGAGTGGTCGAGGAGGTGCTGGTGGACACGATGGGGCTGGCACCGGATGCGGTCGACGTCCATGTCGTCGACGGACGGGTCACCCTGGAGGGCACGTTGGAGACGCCGGCCCAGATCCTCATCGTGAAGAAGCTCACGGAGCAGACGGACGGGGTGGTCTCCGTGTCCGACCGCCTCACCGCCCGGGGCGGTGACTCCCCCTGAGCGGGGGCGTCGGCGAAGGGTCCGGGGCGCCGTGCCCCGAAGGCACACGGGTCCGGCTGCCGGGTCCGCCGGGCGTGGGCGGCACGCGGTCGCCCAGCACAGAGAAACGGGCCAGCACTGGAGGTCTCCGGTGGCACGGGACGCAGCCGGTATCGAGCGGCCGGAGGCCGTGTTCGACCGGGAAGCCGAGTGGGAGGCGCTGGCGGCCTTCGTGACCGACCGGCGGCCCGGACCGGCCCTCGGTCTGGTCACGGGGCGGCGGCGGCAGGGGAAGACGTATCTGCTTCAGGCACTGACCAGGGCCACCGGGGCGTTCTTCTTCGGGGCACGCGAAGGCACGGAGAGGGAGAGCCTCCAGCATCTCGCCGAGGCGTTCGCCGACCACACCGGATCGCCGCGCGTGCCGGCGTGGCGCAACTGGGACGATGCCGTCGACGCGCTGCTCGGGTCCGGTGGCGAGCGACCGGCTTCGGTCGTCGTCGACCAGTTTCCGGATCTCGTCGGGCAGAGCCCCACTCTGCCCTCCGTCGTCCACCGGGCGTTCAAACGGGCCGGGCACACCCCGCGCACCCGGCTCCTGCTCGGCGGCGACTCGTCTCTGGTGACGAACAGGCTGTTCACCGACCACTCGGCACTGCGCGAACTGGCCGGGATGTCGATCACCGTCGAGCCCTTCGACTTCCGGCAGGCGGCGGCCTTCTGGGACATCGACGATCCGCGTCTGGCCGCCCTCCTGCACTCGGTGGTCGGCGGAACCCCCGCCCACCGCGGCTTCGCGTCCGGTGAGGGCCCCACCGGCATCGAGGACTTCGACGCCTGGATGTGCAGGACCGTCCTCAACCCGAGGACCCCCCTCCACTGGGAGGCCGCACGGCTCCTGAACGAGGAGGCGGACCAGCACGACCGCCCCCTGTGCCATTCGATTCTGAGGGCGGTGGCCCTGGGGCACGTCACCCCGTGGGCCGTCACGCAGCACGTGAGCCGGCCCCGGACGGATGTGTCGCATGCCCTGCGGCTCCTCGAGCACTGCGGACTCCTCCGGGGCGAACCCGACGCGTTCCACCCCGCGGCACTCCGGTACCGCATCGCCGAGCCGCTGCTGGCTTTCGACCACGCGGTGGTCGCCCCTCGTCGTTCGGCTCCGGAGCAGGAGGACGCCGGCGGTGCCTGGGAGGGGCTCGCGTCCGACTTCAACGGCACCGCTGTGCCTGCCGCCTTCGCACAGATCTGCCGCGACTGGGCGCTTCGCTTCGCGTCCCCCGACACGTTCGGGGCGCCTGTCGCCGCGGCCGCCCACGGCACCCTGCCGCGAACGGAGAACGGGCCGGAGCACGAGGCCGAGGTGGTCGTTCGCGGCGGGGGGAGCCGCGGGCCCCTGCTGTCCGTGGGCCAGGCCCGGTGGAACGAGATCATGGACATCCACCATCTGGACCGCCTTCGCCATGTCCTCGCAGTCCTCGCCGCGCGGGGCGAGGACACCAGCCGGACGAAACCCGCCTGCTACGGCGGCGCGGGCTTCAGCCCCCGGCTGCACGCGGCGCAGGACCGGGGAGAAGTGCTCCTCGTCGACCTCGATCGGCTCTACCACGGTGAGTGACCACCGGGATCCCGTCCGCCGGAGGCGGTCTCCCGGGGCCATCAGCCCTTTCCTGGGGCCGTTCGGCTCTGATGACGCGACGGGTTCCGGGCGGAGAGTGGGAGGGCAGTGCACCGAGGCGGCGTGAACGGCTCCGGGCGGAAGGGTTCCGGGGCGGAAGGAGTGAGGACATGCAGCACCGCAGGATCTCGGAGGTGATGACGCGGCGTGTCGTCACGGTGCACCGCGACTCGTCCTTCAAGGAGATCGTGAGGCTCTTCGAGGACAACGACATCACGGCCGCACCGGTGGTGGACGACGGCGGCCGGCCCCTGGGCGTCGTCTCCGAAGGAGACCTGCTGCGCAAGGCGGCGAGCCTGCCGGACCCGGACGGCCGCTGGACCCGGCTGCGGCTGCTGCCCCTGGACGAGGCGCGGGCGGAGGCCGAGACCGCCGGGGCCATGATGACCTCCCCCGCCGTCACCGCCGGGCCGGACTGGAACATCGTGGAGACGGCACGGACCATGGACCGCCACAAGGTGAAGCGGCTGCCGGTCGTAGACGAGACCGGCAGGCTCGTGGGCCTGGTGAGCCGTCGTGACCTGCTGCGCCCCTTCCTGCGCCGTGACGAGGCCATCGGCGAGGAGATCAGGACGGACGTACTCGGCCGAACCCTCGGCGTCGCGCCCGGCAGTGTTCGGGTGTCGGTTCACGAAGGGGTGGTCACCCTCAGCGGTCGGGTTGCGGCACGCGCAGACATCCCGGTCGTCGAACGCCTCTGCCGCTCGGTGGACGGGGTGGTCGCCGTGCACCACACGATGGAGTACGAGTACGACGACCTGGCGCCGGACGCCGAGCCCCCGAGTGGGCACCCGGCGACGGCCGCCGCACGCGAGGCAGGCGTGAGGGAGAGGGCGCATCTGCGCGGAGTGGGCCGTGAGGGAACGGCTCCGTGCCCGCCCCTTCCCCGGGGAGCGAACCCGCTCTCCGCACGCACGCTGAAGGACGGTGTCGTCGTGGAGGAACACCACCGCACAACGCATTCGCGTCACCTGCACACCCGGTGCGGCCGCGCGATCCGCGTAGCCAGATTCGCGCCGCACGAACTACCCGCGGGGATGGGACGGGTGGTTCTGGACACCCTCCGTGCACCGTACGACGACCAGGAGGTATGGGCGTCGCTCACTCCGGGGGAGGCCAGGCAGCTCGCCGGGCTCCTCCTCTCGGAGGCGGAGGCGGTCGAGAGCCGCACGCCCGGCTCCGATCCGCACCTCGCCGTCGTACCCCTGCACGGTGACGCCTGTGAAGTGACGGTGCGAGGACACGCGTTGACGGTCGATCAGCCGGTCGCCGACGGAGGCCAGGACACGGGTCCCACACCGGTCGAGCTGTTCGTGGCGTCCGTGGCCGCGTGCGTCGCCCACTACGCCGGGCGTTTCCTCGACCGGCACGGCCTCGATCGCGGGGCCCTGCGCGTCACCGCCGACCACACGATGGCCGCCGACCGCCCGGCGCGCGTGGCCACGCTGACCGTCGACGTCGATGTGCCCGAACTGCCACCGGCCATGGCCGGGGCCCTGGAGGCGGTGGCCTCGCACTGCACCGTCAAGAACACGCTCGAGCACCCTCCCGCGATCACGGTCCGGCTCCGCGACGACGGCCGGGCTCCGCGGCCGGTGGACAGTTCCGCGGCCGACGCAGAGCGGCCCCGCCGGTGACGCACGGGTACGGCGATGGCACGCAATCGGCGTCACGTGCGGAACCGGGTCCGTTCGGACCGTCGGTGGGACCGGTCGGACCCTGTGGCGGGGAGGTCGCACGCACGAGATTGTCAGAGGGGAACAACGCGACGAGGGGCGCCGGATCCGGGTCGGCCAGTACGGCCGGAGGCGCTCGGAAAGGGCTGACGAGAGATGAGGCACCGGAGCGTTGCCGACCTGATGACTCCTGATGCCGTCGCGGTCGTCCCCGGCACCACCTTCAAGGAGATCGCCCGCTTGCTCGACGAGTTCGGGATCAGCGCCGTACCCGTCGTCGATGCCGACGGACGACCGCTGGGCGTGGTGTCCGAGGCGGATCTCGTGCGCCGTCAGGCATCCGGAGGCGGGGCTCCCACGGCAGAGGGGCTCATGACGAGTCCCGCCGTCGTCGCGCGTCCGGAATGGAGCGTGGTCAAGGCCGCCAGGGTGATGGAGAAGAACCGGATCAAGCGACTGCCGGTGACGGACGACACCGGCCGCGTGATCGGGGTGCTCAGCCGCAGTGATCTGATCCAGCTGTTCCTGCGACGGGACAGGGCGATCCAGGAGGAGATCCTCGAGGACGTCCTCACCCGTACGCTCCGTCTGTCGCCGTCCGCGCTCTCCGTCGAGGTCGCGGACGGCCGGGTGACTCTCAGCGGCACGGTTCCGCGCCGGAGCCTGGTTCCCGTGACCGTGCGACTCTGCGAGAGCGTCGACGGTGTCGTGGACGTCACCGACCGGTTGACCTTCACCTGGGACGACACCGTGGGCAGCTCGCGCGAGCCGACCGCCGCGGCAGGTGAGGCGCCCCGCGGAGCAAGGTGACCGACCGATCGGCGGCGACCTGCGTGAGTTCGTGCCGCCCCGGTCGGTTCGTCCGACGCTGCCGCCCGCCGTCCCGGCCGGGTCGTCCCTGAAAGGCCGGACGCCCTCGGGGGGCACGTCGTGTACGCCGTCTCGGCGCGCTGATGGAGCGCCGGGGCCGGGCGGGATCCCCTTGCGGAGCACCGACGGCACGACCTGCCTCAGCCGGGCGTCATGTACGGGCGCCGGAACGGCGGCCTCGGTCCGGCTCCCTCTGGGTGGATCGCCGCCAGCGCCTGCTCGACCGCCGTGGCGAGAGCTCCACCCGTGTCCACCTGCACCGCCTCGGGCCACGGATCGGCCGCCCTCGCCATCGCCTCCGCGACGGCGGCGTCCGCGTCGGACGGGCCCGGGCCCCGCACGGTCAGCCTGCGGTCGGCGACCTCCTTCGGCACGGAGCAGACCAGCGGGACCAGATCGGCGCTGCACAGGCGTGCCGTTTCGGCGGCACCGTCGCGCAACTCGCGGGACGTCCAGGTGGCGTCGACGACCACCGACTCACCGGCGGACAGCAGGGCCGTGGCTCGTGCGAGCAGTTCGCCGTAGGTTCGCCGGGTCCACACCGGGGAGTAGATGCCTCTGCCGTACTCCGCTCCCGCCGACGCCTCCGGCGGCATCCCGGAGAGCTCTTTGCGGACCCGGTCGCTGCTGAGCAGAGTGAGACCCAGCCTGTCCGCGAGCGCGGCGGACAGGGTGGACTTGCCGGTGCCGGGGAGCCCCCCGACCATGATCATGCGCACCGCAGAGGTGCGCAGGTGTCCGACGGCGATCCCGGCCAGTCGTACCGCCTCCGAACGGGCCTCGGGCGCTCCCTGGCCGGCGCGGAGGACGGCGACCTTCTCCCGGACGAAGGCCCGGTAGGCGACGTAGTGGTGCCACAGGGAGGTGGGGGCCGGGTCGCCTGCGTACTCGCTGTAGCAGGAGAGAAAGTACGCCGCCGCGTCCGGGGCGGCGAGGCGTTCCAGGTCCATGGCGAGGAATGCGGCGTCGTCGAGACCGTCGACGTGGCGAAGGGTGTCGTCGAACTCGAGGCAGTCCAGCAGCCGCGGCCCGTCGTCCAGGCAGAAGACGTCCTCGGCCAGCAGATCCCCGTGCCCGTCCACCACCCGGCTCTGTCGGATGCGGCGGTCGAACAGGCTCTCACGCCCCGCGAGGTAGCGCCGCACCCGTCCCTCGGTCTCCTCCAGGCTGTGCAACGGGGCGATGCCCTCCCCCTGTTCGCGCACCTGCGCGAAGCTGGACTCCCACCGGGCGAGGAGGGCGTCCCTGGTGCCGGCCCGCGAGATGTCCGTGCTGCGGGACGAACGGGCGTGGCAGGTGGCCAGCAGCCGCGCCACCTGGCGCAGGTGCTGCGTGACGGGGGCCCCGACGGCCACGAGGTGTGACAGCCTGCGGGAGTCGGGCATCCGGCGCATCACGACGACCGGCTCCGGCGGGAGGCCCTCCGGCCCACGGAACTCACCCACTCCCTCGTACACATCCGGGGAGAAGCGCCGGTTCAGCTCGACCTCCCGCGCGCACGCCCGCTGACGGGCGGAGACGCTGCTGAAGTCGAGGAACCCCATGTCCACGGGCTTCTTGGCCTTGTACGCCCGGTCCCCGACGAGGACCACGACCGCCGTGTGGGTCTCGGCGACGGCCGGCTGGAGGCCCATGCCGTTCCCGGGCGGTGTCGCGGGGCCTCTTGCCGCGACAGTGCCCGTGTGCGGAGGAGTCACGTCCGTCTCCCCGTCCTTCGCCCCGAGTGGTGGGCACTTCCAGCATCCTCGCCGCACGGCCGGCCGGCCCATGGGCTTCCCGGGCCCGCCCCGGGACCGAGTGGCCCTTCCGGCCGGCCGTCACCCGCGATCGGCGGGGCGGGCCGGAACCGTGAGGTACCGCCGCCTGAGCCCCGCACAGCGGGCAGGCACCCCTGCCGGGACGGCAGGCTCCGGCCGCTCCGCGGAAGCCGGAGGGGGCCCCGACGAAGAGGAGTG
Organism: Streptomyces sp. HNM0645; assembly: GCF_030056615.1. Classification (NCBI taxonomy): domain Bacteria; kingdom Bacillati; phylum Actinomycetota; class Actinomycetes; order Kitasatosporales; family Streptomycetaceae; genus Streptomyces; species Streptomyces sp. HNM0645. The sequence continues at coordinate 268,451 of NZ_JASHLT010000014.1, forward strand.
CTAATTACGGCTGCCGCGGAATCGTCGCCGTATGCGCGGTAGTGCGCAGCAATACCCGGAAATCCCGGGTCCGACGACCCTACGAATGACCGCCGCGGACCCACGCTTGGAACGTGGGCCAGGCCGAGGAAGTCCGCCGCGTTTACCGGGAATCGACAATTGGCATCCGGGCCATTACCCGGGCGATGGCGCGGAGTTCGGTCCGGCACGTCCGATGGGTGGGGCAGTTCCGAACGACACGGCCTTCAGGATGTGGCGCACTTGCGGCCGGTGATGACTTTGAGTTCGTAGAGGCCGCCTCCGGCTTGCGACTCGGTCCTGACCACGCGGATCTGGCCGCTGGCCTCGCAGTACTTGCCGGTGCCTCCGGTGATGGCGATGAGATAGGGGGTTTGCGGGTCGCGCGTGGCGTTCTGCCAGGTGATCTGGCCGCCTTCGAGGACGTAGGACCCGTAGCAGGTGGTGGTCTCGGCGGGGGTGGAGTCGACGATGACGCAGTTGGTCGTGACGAAGCCGACGGTCTTGCCGTTCTTGTCCACCAGGTCGGCGGTGACGTTGGGGAACTGCCCCTGAGCTTGGCGTTTAACCGCGTTGTGTTTGGTGTTCCTTGATCGATTCGGCGCGTTTGATGGTTTTGCCGACGTCGTGGCGCTTGGCACGTTGCTTGTTCTTCGAGCCGGGAGGCCGTCCAGGCCCGGGCCGGGTTGGTTTCGGTGCGGTCGCTGGGCGGGCTGCTGTTGCGCGGATGTTGCGAAACCCGCGACGGACCCGGGCGGGGGTGAGGCGGCGGGGTTCGGTCGCTGGTCGTTCCCAGGG